>JBBSVB010000016.1:0-15918 GCA_038233875.1 Actinomycetales bacterium
GGTCGGTCAAGTCGCGGATTAAGGAGTCAGCATTCTCTTGATACGCGTCTTTGTTGGCCGGGTCTTGCTCAATGAGCGCATCCGAAACACCTTGGGTGACGTCGGTCATCCGCTCGGGGTCGAGCCAGAAGTGGGGATCAAGGGCTTCGCTGCCATCCGCGTGGTCTTCCCCCTCATGATCCTCACCTTCGTCGTCGTGCTCCGTGCCGGTGTCGATCAAGTCGGCGAAGGTGTTGACATCAAGAGTGTGATCCCCGCCCTGGCTGTCCACGGCGGCGTCAACGGACGCTTGCAGACCGGAACTGTAGAGCACAAGGTCGGCTGTGCCCACAGAGCCGACAGCTTGTGGGGATAGCTCGACATCGTGCGGCTCGGCGCCAGGTGCGGTGAGGGTCTCGACAGTGGCTAGATCGCCGGCGACTCGCTCAGCGATGAACTCCAGCGGATAGAAGCCGACAACGACGGTTGGCTTTTCCGAGGTATCTCCTTCAGCCGAGTCTGCGTCCGAGCCGCAGGCGGCGAGAGCGACGCTGACAGAGCAGACAAGGGACAGGGTTACGGCATGACGGCGCGATTCGGCATACCCGAAGTCTGAACAAAATGAGAATGCTTGTCAAAACCAGTCTCAACGGGGAATGATCTGGGTCACCGCGATACCGACGACCAGCAGCAGCACTGCGCACCGCATGACACGTTCGGCGCGGCTGAGGTGGGGCCACGTCAGGAAGAGCAGCCAACTCAAGAAGAGGAGCGGCACCGCCAGCAACGCCGTGCCAAGCGGCCCGCCCACGAAGATGCCGGTCAGCATCAGGGCGAGCATCACCAAGAACGGCACGAACGCTGGCACCCGCGCCAGAGCGGTGACGGCTGGGGTGCTGGCCTTCTCAAGACGCGCACGTATGCCGCTGGACTTCGGGCCGTTCTGAGGGTTGACGGCGGAGGGCGTGGAGGAAGCAGGCACGATGGCAGCCTAATCGGACCCGCGCTTTAGGATGGCGCGCATGGCAGCCCCCACCACCGTTGAAAGCGTCGTCAGCCTCTGCAAACGCAGGGGTTTTGTCTTCCCCTGTGGGGAAATTTACGGCGGAACGCGGTCCGCGTGGGACTATGGCCCCTTGGGTGTGGCCCTCAAGGACAACATCAAGCGCCAGTGGTGGCGCGCGATGGTGCAAACCCGAGACGACGTCGTCGGTCTCGACTCCTCGGTCATCCTGCCGTGCCAGACCTGGGTGGCTTCCGGTCACGTCGGGGAGTTCTCGGACCCGCTGACCGAGTGTCTCAGCTGCCACAAGCGCTTTCGCCTCGACCACATGCAAGAGGCCATTGCGGAGAAGGCCGCCAAGAAGGGCAAGGAGATCGACCCCGACGACGTCGATATCGCCGATCTGAACTGCCCGAACTGCGGCACCAAGGGCGAGTGGACTGCCCCGCGCGAGTTCAACATGATGCTCAAGACCTACCTCGGGGTGCTCGAGGATGAGTCCGGGCTGCACTACCTGCGGCCCGAGACGGCGCAGGGGATCTTCATCAACTTCGCCAACGTGCTGACGGCCACCCGCAAGAAGCCGCCGTTTGGGATCGCCCAGACCGGCAAGAGCTTCCGCAACGAGATCACCCCCGGCAACTTCATCTTCCGCACGCGCGAGTTCGAGCAGATGGAGATGGAGTTCTTCGTCGAGCCGTCCAGCGCTAAGGAATGGCACGAATACTGGATCCAAGAGCGCATGGGCTGGTATGTCGGTCTCGGCGTCGACCCCGACAATCTGCGGGTCTACGAGCACCCGGCTGAGAAACTCTCGCACTACTCCGATCGCACCGTCGACATTGAATATCGCTTCAGGTTCGCCGGCACCGAATGGGGCGAGCTCGAAGGCATCGCCAACCGCACCGACTTCGACCTGAAGACGCACTCGTCGCACTCAGGCACCGACCTGACCTATTTCGACCAGGCCTCTGGCGAGCGCTACACGCCGTACGTGATCGAGCCTGCAGCCGGCTTGTCGCGCTCGCTGATGACGTTTTTGGTGGACGCCTACGCCGAGGACGAGGCCCCCAACGCTAAGGGCGGTGTCGACAAGCGCGTCGTGCTCAAACTCGACCCGCGACTTGCTCCGATCAAGGTCGCGGTGTTGCCGCTGAGCCGCAACGCCGACTTGACTCCTGCGGCCAAGAGCCTCGCGCAGGAGTTGCGTCAACACTGGATGGTCGACTTCGACGACTCCGGGGCGATCGGGCGCCGTTACCGCCGCCAGGACGAGATCGGGACACCGTTCTGTGTGACCGTCGACTTCGACACGGTGGACGACCAGGCCGTGACGATCCGCGAGCGCGACTCCATGGCCCAGGAACGGGTTTCGCTCGACCAGGTGACGGCATACCTGGGTTCGCGCTTGCTGGGCTGCTAGGCCCACTGATAGCCGCCTCCGCGTCACCTACGTGTGAAGGTGAGCGGATCTGAGGGGGGTCGTGTCGAGGATGCGACCGCCGAGTTTATGGCCGCCTCCGGGCTGTGCCTGACTGCTGACCCGCCGAAGGAGCCTGGCGTGCCGGTCAGTGCTCGCGGCAGCGGACGAGATCCGCGATCGCGGCCGGTCTTCTAGCCGCCGCAGTTGCGGGCCATGCTGCTACGACGACGCGACAAAACCCGGTTGTCCTCTCGAGCGACGGCCTCCCATGCGCCGAGAGAGAAATTCGCCTGGACTTTGCCTTACAGTGAGAAGGCCGTGACCAACCCGTGACCATAAATCTGCGAAAAGTTGTATTAAGTCCCAGTGATTGTGCTCCTGGGCAGTGATCGAGTTTTCCCGTGACGAAAAGGTGGATCATGAACATCAAGGACATGCAGACAAGTCGGCGCACCCTGCTGCTGACCGGTTTCGGGGCGAGCGCCGCAACGCTTTTGACAGCGGCACCAGCAGACGCGGCCGCGGTGTATAGACGGGGCAGTCGAGGCTCGGGGGTGGCTTGGTTGCAGAAGGCACTGAGCAATCGCGGCTATTGGTGTGGGAGCCCTGACGGCAATTTCGGTCACCTGACGCAGCAGGCTCTCTGGGCCTTGCAGAAGCGCCATGGTTTGACCCGCGATGCCGTCTTCGGGGCCAATACGCGCGCCGCAATGGCAAGCGACACAAGGATCTCGCCGGCGGGGGGTTCTGGGTACCGCATGGAAGTTCACTTGGACAAGCAGTTGGTGCTCGAGGTGCGAAGCGGTAAGACCTACCGGATCTTCAACACCTCGACCGGCAACGGGAAGCCGTACGAATACTACGGTCGGACCTACAACGCCAACACCTATCGAGGGTCATTTCGGGTGCACGGCACCTACAGCAGTGGTTGGCAGTCCGGGTATTTGGGCAACCTGTATCGCCCGTCGTATTTCGACAGCGGACGTGCGCTGCACGGGGCACTATCCATCCCGCCCTACCCTGCCTCCCACGGGTGCTGCCGACTGTCCACTGCGGCCGCGGACTTGTTGTGGTCGGCGGGTCGCATGGACCGCGGTGACCGAGTGCTCGTAGTCTCCTAACCCGCTTCGACCGTGGCGGCCTCCCGCCGTGATCTCATGGGCAGTATGCAGATTCGCCCGTTTGCTGTCACGGACACAGAGGCAGTCGTTGAGCTCTGGCATCAGGTGGGGATCACCCGATCGTGGAATGACCCGTACCGGGATATTGATCGCAAGATGACGGTTCAACCCGAGCTCTTTCTGGTCGGCATACATGAAGAGGTGGTGATGGCCAGTGCCATGTCCGGCTTTGACGGCCACCGGGGCTGGCTCTACTACTTCGCGGTGGCGTCGGAGCATCAGGGTCGGGGGCTCGGCGGGCAGATGCTTGCTGAGGTGGAGCGCCTGCTTATCGAGCGAGGCTGCCCGAAGCTCAACGTTCAGGTGCGCTCGGGCGACAAGGCTCTCGTTGAGCGCTACGCACAGTGGGGCTACGGGCGAGATGGTGCGGCCGGTCTGGGAAAGCGACTCATCGCAGACTGATCGTGCAGTGCGGGAGTAGAACCCGCTAGGTGTCGCAATGGTCGGTGTGGCCGTGTCGTCATGGTCCGCGTCGCGGGCTAATAGGGAGGCGGGCACCTGCCCTGGCGTGTGATCGAGAGGGGAGAGGCACTTCATGCGTAGTGCCTGTGGTGATGTCCACGGCCCAAGACCCGCTTCAATCGCGCAGGATGAGGGTCAAGCCAAGGATGATCATCACGACGGCGATCCCGGAGTCCAGTAGCTGCCATGAACGGGCTTTGGCGAAGAAGGGTCTCAGCAAGCGAGCGCCATACCCCAGTGCGGTGAACCAGGAAACGCTCGCAACCAGCAGACCCACGAAGAACCACCACCGGCCGATGGTGCCGTGGCTGTTGGCGATGGTGCCGAGCAGCATCATGTCGAGGTAGAGGTGTGGGTTGAGCCACGTGAGCGCGGCCACGATGGTGATGGCCCGACGCAGAGTGGTATTGCCGCCATCCTTGGCGCGCATCGCCGTCGGTCGCATCGCCCGGCGCGCAGCGTGCAGACCGTAACCGACGATGAATAGCCCTCCGCCCCAACGGGCTAGGGGCATGAGCGCTGGCCATTGCTCGAGGGCGGCCCCGATGCCCGCGACGGCGAGGCCGATCAGCAGAATGTCCGAGACGACACAGAAGGAGACGACCGCCCCGACGTGCTCTTTTCGTAGGCCCTGCCGTAGAACAAACGCGTTTTGAGCGCCGATCGCGACGATGAGGCCCCAGCCGGTCAGAAGTCCGGCGATGCCGACGGCGAGGGGGTGCACCGGCACAGGCTAAGCCAGATTGACTAGATTCCTCGCCGGGCCGCATGCGAAGGCCGACGTGTCATGCCGCAGGAGCGCTAGTCGTGCGTGCCCGCGCCAGAGACGTGTCACAACGACACGGCATGTGGTTGGGGTGGTTCGACAGCACGATGTGGAGGGTGAACGTGAGCCAGGCACCCGTTTGAGAGGATGGCGCAATGACAGTTATGGAGCAGCAGGCTCACGTCGTGGCTCCGCCGCTGCAGATCGGACGTCACACCATCGGCTCGCCGGTGGTCTTGGCCCCGATGGCAGGCATCACCAACCGAGCCTTTCGCCGCCTCTGTAGGCAGTCAGGCAACGAGGGCCAGCCCATTGGGAGCGACTCCGCAGCGTCCGGATCAAGTTCGCTGTACGTCAGCGAAATGATCACCTCGCGGGCCTTGGTCGAGCGCACCCCGGTCTCCATGCGACTGATCGAGCACGACGCCGACGAGCAACCCCGCTCCATCCAGTTGTATGGCGTGGACCCGGCCACGGTAGGCGCTGCGGTCAAGATGTTGGTGTCCGAGGACCGCGCTGACCACATCGACCTCAACTTCGGGTGCCCGGTCCCCAAAGTGACCCGCAAAGGTGGGGGAGCCGCGCTCCCGTGGAAGCTCGACCTCTTCCGCTCTATCGTGCAGTCGGCGGTTAAGGAGGCCGCGCCCGCAGAAGTCCCGGTGACGGTGAAGATGCGCATCGGCATCGACAGCGACCACATCACCTACCTCGAGGCCGGCCGGATCGCCGAAGAAGAGGGCGTGGCCGCAGTCGCCCTGCACGCCCGCACTGCGGCCCAGGCCTACAGCGGCACCGCCGATTGGTCCAAGATCTCGGCCCTCAAACAGACCGTGACCTCCATTCCCGTGCTCGGCAACGGCGACATATGGTCGGCCGAGGATGCCGTCCGGATGGTCCGTGAGACCGGCTGCGACGGAGTGGTCGTGGGCCGCGGTTGCCTCGGCCGGCCTTGGCTGTTCACCGACTTGGCGGCTGCCTTCGCCGGTTCGAACGAGCGGGTGGAGCCGACGCTGCGCGAGGTGTGCGACACGTTGAGGTTGCACGCTGCATACCTCGCCGATTTTTATGCCGACGAGCCGCAAGCGTGCCGCGATATCCGCAAGCACATCTCCTGGTACTTCAAGGGGTTTGCGGTGGGCGGCACGCTGCGTCACCAACTGGGGTTGATCGACTCGCTCGATTCGCTGGACCGTCTGATCGACACCCTTGATCTGGACCAGAGGTGGCCGGGGGATGCCGAGGGCTCGCGCGGTCGCACCGGCTCGGCGCGGCGGGTGATCCTGCCCGAGTTCTGGCTCGAATCTCGCGAGCTCAACGACGCCCAGCGGGCCACGATTGCTGCTGCGGAGCTGTCGGTTTCGGGGGGCTGAAAAAGAAACCTTGTCGAAGCTGCATCCAAGGTGGCAGTGGCGGCAGAAGTACAAGGCAGAGGGAGTCGACCGTGACACCCCAACCTTGAGGAGAACACATGCGTTCAATCGCTTGGGGGGCGGCCGCGAGCCTTGCCCTCGTCGCCACCGCTGCTCCCGCAATGGCCCAAGAAGACAGCCACGTGTCCGTCCTGCACGCCGTGCCAGGCCTGACCGTTGACGTCTACGTCAACGGCGAAGAGACTCTGCCCGATTTCGAATCCGGCACCCTCACCGACCCGCTGACGCTGCCGGCCGGTGACTACGACATCGACGTGTATGCCGACGGTGACGACCCGGACTCCGCCGAGCCGGCCATCTCCGCAGACGGGGTCACGGTGCCTGGCGGTGCGAATGTGACGCTCGTGGCGCACTTGACCGAAGGAGGAGACCCCACCCTCAGCGCGTTCGTGAACGACACGTCGCCCATCGACGCCGGAACCGTCAGCGCCGACGTGACGCTGGCTGGCACCGACACCGTGGTGCTTGGCCCGGCCGACCTCGATCTGGCCGAAGGAACGAACACCATCGTTTACGCGTGGGGCTCGGCTGAGGACGAGAACCTCGACCTCGCGATTCAGACGATTGACGGAATGCACAGCGCCCCCGGTGGAGTGCCTAGCGGCGAGGCTGGACTCGTTGACGGCGGTGCAGCACCGTGGTTGTTGGTGCTGGGAATGGTCGGTGCAGCCGGTGCTGTGGTGGCGACACGAAAGTTGTCGACCCACCGCTCTGCCGCCTGAGCTCATCCCTTAGGCACCACCTGCAAAACGTAACGTCAGCATGGAGGCGTTACCGAAACGCTGGCCCCCGAGGCACCGGCATACGGAAAGTGCGCTTGAGCGCCATTTACGTATGGCGGCACTGGGCTCGGGGGCCAGCGTCTGCCCCATCTACTCGATGTAGTGATTGAGGAGTTCATATAAGGCGTGGAATGTGGCTAGGCGTTCTGTTGGTATCAGTGTTTTTGGTTGCTGCTGCGGGCTTTGGCATCGTGTCGGCTGGGCAGCCAGATGACATTGGCACGACGGACATGGCGAAGACGACCCAGGCTGCCACCACCGCTGAGGCCGCCCCGAAAAACGACGTCCCTACTGAGAAGGCCTCCCCTGCGCCATATTCTGTCGATGACGAAACTCGCGCAGCGGCAGCCCCCGCCGTGCCGAGTAATCCACGATCGTTGGCATCCGCGTCGCGGGCAGGCTCACAAGTCTCGGTGCCGGTCCGGTTGCGAGTGGAGGATGTCGCTCTCGACGCGCCGCTGGACGCGACCGGGGTGCGCGACGACGGCTTGATGCAGATCCCAGATGACGGTGACCGGGCTGGGTGGTATCGATACGGACCGGCACCCGGTGTGGGCAAAGGATCAGTCGTCCTCGCTGGGCACGTGGACACCAAAGAAGGCCCTGGCGCGATGGCCGCGCTGCGCGATGTGGATCTAGGAGCGCTGGTGAGCGTCGACATGGCTGATGGCACTAAGGCCACCTACGAGATCATCGGCCGCGAGACCATTGCCAAAGATGACTTGCCTACTGCGGAGATCTTCGACAGAAGTGGCCCTGAGCGTCTGACGCTCATCACCTGCGGCGGTCCGTGGCGCTCGGAAGCGTCGAGTTATCGAGACAATGTGGTCGTCGTGGCTACACCCGTCGATTGACGATGTGGGGCCACGCCCATGAGACGCAACAAGGTGCAGTCGCTGCGGTGGGGCGGTGACCGAGCACCTAGAGCGCACCGAGCTGGGGGTCGACAGCGACCTCTGGCTCGCTCGCGCGTTCGTGGCGGGCGACGACGGCGCTCTGCACTCGGCATACGAACGCTGGGGTGGATTGGTTCACGGGTTGGCGGTCAAGTCGGTCGGACCGGGGGATGCGGACGACGTGACGCAGAAGGTGTTCGTGTCGGCATGGCAATCGCGCTCGCGGTATGGCGTCGACCATGCGCCGCTGGGTGCGTGGCTCGTGGGGATCACCAGACACCGCATTGCCGACCATCTGGGTCACTGGCACCGACAGCACGAGGTCAGCGCGGACCCCGATGTGCTGCTAGGCAATCTGGACGAAGGGCCCGCTCCGAATGCCATGACACCAGAACGCATCGACCAATTGTTGCTGTTGTGGGAAGAACTCGAACGTATCGGCAATCCGCAGCGTCAGATAATGATTCTTGCGTTTTTCGAAGAGTTGACGCACGCACAGATTTCAGAGCACTTAGATATTCCGCTAGGAACCGTCAAAAGTCATATCGCGCGCACCTTGCGCCGACTCAAAACCCGATTGGAGGGTGAGAATGCATCTAGCACCTGACGAACTCGCCCTTCTCGCGATGGGCGACGGCAATTCGGGAAGTCGAGACCACGTCCAAACCTGTCCGGAATGCCGAGATGAAGTCGACTCGTTGAGCGCGGTGTCGGCCATCTTGGCTGACGGCGGGCCCGTCCCCGTGCGTGCGCCGGACCATGTATGGACCGCCATCGCAGCTGCCATCAACGATGCCGGCACCCTGGCTGAGAGCAGTGCTCCTGCGGTTGTGCAGGTCCGGGCGAGTGAGATGGTCCGGGCCGACCCTGAATCAGTGACACGCATTAGTTCGCAAAGTCGTCACTCACCGCCTCGCACGTCCGAGCGCGCTTCACGTCGGCGCTTCTCGGGGCTCTCGCTGCTCGGCGCGGCGGCTGCAGGTGCAGCGGTGATGGGGCTGGGCTCACTGGCCCTGAACGCCGACGATCAAGAAAGCGATCAGCTCGTTGCATCCGCGCAACTCGCGCCGCTCGAAGACTCGGTGCAGGCGGGCGTTGCCGAAATCGTCGAGCGCGACGGCCAACGCGTCTTGCGGCTCGACACCGCCTCCCTGCCGACTATCGACGATGGCTACCTAGAGGTGTGGCTGCTCGGCGACGACGCCTCCGGAGTGGTCACCATCGGCACGCTGAGCAACGGTGCCACCGAGTTTGTGCTGCCCGAAGGGTTGCCGACTGACACCTTCGCGACTGTCGACGTGTCGGTGGAGCACTACAACGGAAATCCCACACACAGCGGCGAAAGCCTATGGCGTGGTCCACTCGCTTCGACCTAGTCGCCGGTCGCGACCGGGCGGCTGGGGTCACTGACCCCGTCACTCCACGACCCGACCTACACCGCCGGCGCGGGTCTGCCGGGCTGGGCTACCTCAATGGCCAGCGCCAAGTGGGCAGCCTGCACACCCGACCCGCAATAGAGCGCCACCTCGGTCGTCTCGTCGATCCCCAGGTCATTTAGGTGTCGACGCATCGCGGCTGGGTCAAAGGCTCCCGTGTCGCTCAATGCGCCCAGTGTCGCAATGTTCGCCGCGCCAGGAATGTGTCCGGCGACGGGGTCCATCGGCTCGACGTCGCCCCGATAGCGCTCCGGCGCGCGGGCGTCAATGAGCACTCCGGAGGGGGAGGGTGAGGTAGAAGCGGAGGCACCTCCTGCGAGGTATGCCGCCACGCCGTCGGCATCAAGGGCCACTCGACCCCAAGGGGTCAGGTCGACGTCACCCGGATCGACCGTCACCTCACCGTCGGCGCTCGGCAAGCTAGCGGCGAGCCACGCGGCATACCCTCCGTCGAGCACGTAGACGTCGTGTTTGCCGAAATACTGGAGCACCCACCACGCGCGGGCTGCGGCCAGAGAGGTGGCGCCGTCGTAGAACACCACGGGGCGACCCGGCGTGATGCCGACGGAGCGAAAAGCCTCGGTGGCGGAGGCGACGTCAGGCATCGGGTGACGCCCGCCCACCCCGTCGGAGCGCGGATGACCCGCGAGCGCAGCCTCCAGATCCACGAAGCCAGCGCCGGGGATATGTCCATTCAGGTATTCGCTCCTGTTGCCATCGACGCCGCGGCCCAACTGCCAACGGACATCAACCACTATTGGTGGCGAATCGCCTGATGTGAGCCAACGGTCCAGATCGCGGGCCACGACTAAGGGGCTGGTCGGGGCGACATCAGGCATGGGAGTCCGTCGGGGTTGGCCGATCTCGTTTCCACGGCGGTGGGTCGCCGGCTAGCCACCAACTCATCCACGCGGTGAGCCGAGGGAGGGCGATGTAGGTCATGATCGGCGTCAAGATGAGGGTGCTGAGCAGCACCCGCAACGGCAGCGCGATGTCGGTGGGCAGCACGAGCGTCAGCAACCAGGTCGCCAGCAGGCTCAGGGGGAAGAACGCCATCCAGATCACCACGCCCTGCTTCCACCTCGGCGGTGCGGGAGCTTTGGGGCGGAGGTCGGCGACGTCGGTGCTGCTCGGGTCGTCGAACCATCCTTCGATGCCGGTGCGGCGCTCCTGGACGCTCTCACCGACGATGCCACCGGCCGACGCGAGCCACCATCGGCGTTGCTCTGAAGCCTCCCAGCGAGCCAAGGCTTCGGAGTCTTCGAAGCGATAGAGCATGTGCCACTGGTCCGAATCGAACGCGGGCCGCACCCAACCGGTGCCGAGAAAGCCATCGAATCGCTCGGCAAGTGAGGCACCCGAGTTGATCCACGCCACCATCCGGTCGGCCTGGTCGGGATCGATATGACGGGTGATGCTGACGGTCACGGTTTGAGGCACGCAGTCGAGTCTAGGGACGTGTTGAGAGAGAGCCCTGAGGGGTTCGCGTGACCTGAACGCCGCATTTCGTCAGAATGGGGTCATGTGCCGCAATATTCGACAACTGCATCACTTCGAGCCACCGGCGACCACCGATGAAGTCCGCGCTGCCGCATTGCAGTACGTCCGAAAGATCGGTGGCTCAGCCAAGCCATCATCGGCAAACCAGGCGGCATACGACACCGCAGTAGACCAGATCGCCGCCGCGACGCAGCAGATGCTCGACGCGCTGACCTCTCGTGGTGCACCCAAGGACCGTGAGGTGGAAGCGGCCAAAGCCAAGGCCCGTTCCGCTGCTCGATTCGCGACAAGCGGCTGAGCGAGGTGCGTGCGCGATCGATCGCCAACTGGCTTAATCTGTCTACGCCGCTGGGTATGGCCGTCGCCACATGCGGCGGGGCCACCGTGCGGCCCGGCCCGAACGGGTTGCGCCTGGCTGAGGGATATCGCTGGGACTTCCCGACGGGCAGCGCCTTCACCATCGGTGACGTGGTCATCACGCGCACCGATTTTGAGCGCCTGCTGCGCAGCCGCCCCGGTCTGCTGGAGCACGAGGAAGCTCACGCCCGCCAATGGATGCTCTGCATGGGTTTGCCGTTCATCCCGCTCTACCTGGCCTCGATGGCCTGGTCGATGGCCCGCACCGGCGACCGCGCTGCTCGTTGCGCCTTCGAGGTGCATGCGGGTCTCCACAACGGTGGGTATGCAGATGTGCCCGTGCGCCCGATCCGTCCTGTCATCGCGAGCGGCATCCGCCGCATCGCGGTGCGTGCATGAGCAGCAGCGAGACTCCGCCACTGGGGTACACGGCCTATGACCAGGCCCGCCTGTTGCCGGAAGACCCCGCATACAAACGTGCCGATCGGGACGATTTTGCGCGGGACCGCGCTCGGGTGCTGCACTCGGCGGGCTTGCGCCGTCTGGCGCTGACGACGCAGGTGGTGCAGCCCGGCTCGGACGATTTCGTGCGCAACCGGCTGACCCACTCTCTTGAGGTCGCCCAGATAGGCCGCGAGTTCGGAGCAGCGCTGGGGTGCGCTGCTGACGTGGTCGACACCGCATGCTTGGCCCACGATCTAGGCCATCCTCCGTTCGGCCACTACGGCGAGTCGGTGCTCAACGAATTGGCGGCCGAACATGGCGGTTTCGAGGGCAACGCGCAGACCTTTCGGGTGCTGACCCGCCTCGAAGCCAAGCGCCTCCACCCCGACGGCAGCTCAGCCGGATTGAACCTGACCCGGGCCAGCCTCGACGCGGTCATCAAGTACCCCTGGGCCAGGGACGGCATCCCCGGCACCCACAAGTTCGGTTTCTACGCTGACGACGCCCCGGCCTACGAGTGGGCACGTGGGGGAGTGCCCGCAGGCAGCGATCCATCGTTGCGGTGCCTCGAAGCCGAAGTGATGGATTGGGCCGACGACGTGGCTTACTGCGTGCACGACGTCGAAGATGCCGTGACGTCCCGACGTATCGACCTCCGCGCGCTACGCTCGCCGACTGAGGTCGAGTTGATTGTCACCGTCGCCCACGAGTGGTATGCGGGTGATCTACCTCCTGCCGATCTCGCCGCTGCGTTGGATGCCTTGCTGGCCTCGGGGTGGATTCCCACCGACCACGATGGGTCGCGAGCCTCACTTGCCGCGTTGAAAGACATGACCAGTCGCCTCATCGGGCACTTCGTCCACACCGTTGAGGCCGCAACGCGTGAGGCCCACGGCGCTGGCCCGCTGACGCGCTACGGAGCTACGTTAGAGGTGCCGGTCGAGGTGCGTGCTCAGGCCAGCGTGCTCAAGGGAATGGCTGCGCACTTCGTGATGATGAGCACCGAGCGCAAGGACGTCATGGAAGGTCAACGCGGCATTGTGGTGGCGCTCTTCGACATGTTCAGTACCCATCCGGAGCGACTCGACCCGATCCACGCTGCCGCCCATCGCGAGGCCACTGCTGCAGGGGATGAGAGTGGCGTCGTGCGCGCAGTGGTCGACCAAGTGGCGAGCCTCTCCGACACCAGGGCCCACGCCGTCTTCACGCTATGGGCATAGGTGACGCGCGCATACCCGACGCCTGTGTGGTGAAGTAGGGCGATGGCCACGTCCAGCAGCCCCGCAACTCATCTCGAGGTGGGCGGGCGCACGGTCCGTATCTCCAACCCGGACCGGGTGTACTTCCCCTCCGGGGGGCATACCAAGTTGGATCTCGCGCACTACTACCTCAGCGTCGGCGACGGCATCGTCAACGCGCTGCGCGAACGCCCCTGTATGTTGCACCGCTTCCCAGAGGGCATCGAGGGCGAGAAGGTGCACCAAAAGCGCGTGCCTCGGGGAGCTCCGGAGTGGTTGGAGACGGTGCGCATTTCGTTTCCTCGATACGACCGAACTGCCGACGAGGTCTGCGTGACCGAATTGGCCAGTGTGATCTGGGCGGTGCAGATGTCGACGGTCGAATTCCACCCGTGGAACAGCCGGCGGGCCGACGTGGAGCGCCCGGACGAATGGCGGATTGACCTTGATCCGGGCGATGACTGCGACTTCGCGACGGTGCGAGAGGTCGCGGCGGTCGCGCACGAGGTGCTGGACGAGTTAGGCGCGACGGGGTGGCCCAAAACAACCGGCGGGTCAGGGCTGCACATCTATGTGCGCATCAATCCCGAGCACGGATTCACCGATGTGCGACGCGCGGCGCTGGCGTTCGCGCGGGAGGTGGAGCGTCGGTGCCCCGATAAGGCGACGACCACGTGGTGGCGCAAGGATCGCGACCCCCGAGCGGTGTTTGTCGACTTCAATCAGAATGCCCGAGATCACACCCTTGCCGCCGCCTATAGCGTGCGAGGGACCTCCGATGCCCGAGTGTCGGCTCCCTTGCAGTGGAGCGAAGTCGCTGGTTGTGATCCCCGAGATTTCACGCTCGCAACCATGCCGGAGCGGTATGCCCGCACCGGCGATCTGCACGCAGACATAGACGCCCACGCGTTTGATCTGCGGCCGCTGCTTGGGTGGGCTGAGCGGGATGAGTCAGCTGGCCTCGACGCGCCGGCCGAGCCCTAGCGGGGCTGCCGCCTAGACTCGTGCGAAGACAAAGGAGGGGACGTGCCGGGCCTCATTAGGAACCAAGACGTACAAACGGTCAAGGAACGTGCCCTGATCGAGGACGTCATTCGTGAGCACGTCACCCTGCGCCCGGCCGGCACGGGATCGCTCAAGGGCTTGTGTCCGTTTCACGACGAGAAGACCCCGTCGTTCACGGTGCGACCGGCAGCGGGCGCCTGGCACTGTTTCGGGTGCGGCGAGGGCGGCGACGTGTTGGCGTTCGTGATGGCCATCGACCACCTCACCTTCGCGGAGTCGGTCGAGCGGCTCGCGGGCCAGTTGGGGATGGAGTTGCAGTATGAGGAGTCGTCCGGGCGGTCGGGACGGCGCGAGGGCGAGACCGGTGGGTTGGGCAAGCGCGCACGGTTGGTGGAGGCCAATCGAGCAGCCGCCGAGTTCTATCATGACGCGTTGATCGACTCTGGTGAGGCGCGCGCCGCGCGAGATTTCCTCCGCGCCAAAGGCTTTGGCGGCAAAGCCGCTACGCGCTTCGACGTCGGGTATGCGCCGTCGTCGGGTGGTGCTCTGGCTGGTCATCTGCGCGACAAGGGATTCACCGAGGACGAACTGGTCACGGCTGGCCTGGTCGGTCGAGGGCAGCGAGGCTTATACGACCGATTCCGCGGACGCGTGATCTGGCCCATACGGGACATTACAGGCGACACCGTCGGTTTTGGTGCTCGGCACCTCTACGACGACGACAAGATTGCTGCCAAATACCTGAACACGTCCGAGACGCCACTCTACAAGAAGACGTCGGTGCTCTACGGACTCGATGTCTCTAAGAAGTCGATGGCCAGCAGCCGGCGCGCGGTGATCGTCGAGGGATACACCGACGTCATGGCCTGCCACATGGCCGGCGTGGACACGGCCGTCGCGACCTGCGGCACCTCGTTCGGGGTTGACCACATCAAGACCCTGCGGCGCATCCTGCGTGATGAGCCTGGGCTTTCCCCGGCCCGGGTCATCTTCACGTTTGATGGCGACTCGGCCGGGCAGAAAGCGGCCATGCGTGCGTATGGGGAGGACCAGCGTTGGGCGTCGCAGTCGTACGTTGCGGTGGCTCCGGCGGGGCAGGACCCCAACGACCTGTGGCACCAAGAGGGCGACGAGGCGGTGCAGGCGCTGGTCAACGACGCCGTGCCCATGTTCGACTTCGCGGTGCGCACCACCATGAAGCCCTACGACCTGGACCGCACCGAGCAAAGGGTCGATGCCATGCGGGCGGTGGCCCCCATCGTGGCGCAGATCCGCGACTCGGCGCTGCGGTCGGAGTACGTGCGCACGGTGTGTGGATGGCTGGGAGTTGATGAGCAGCTTTTCGGTGCCGAAGTCGCCAAGGCATCGAGCCAGGTGGGGAAAGCGAAACCACCCTCTCGATTCGCTCAGTCCCCGAAGGCCAACGGCAACGTCCTGTCGTCTCGGCCGGGGGCGTCGAGTCACGCCGGGTCTCGTGCCCAGGCGGACCGATCGAAGCCGATGGGTGGGCCAGGGCAGCGGACTCCACCTGACTGGCACGGTCAAGAGCCGCCCGAAGACGACGATCAGTTTGATGACGGCGAAGATGCGGGCCCGATCCTGCCGCGACCGGACGTACGCGACTCGGTAGTGGCCGCTGAGCGCCAACTGATCCAGGTGGCCCTGCAATACCCGGCGTGTTTGGTGGCAGAGGATGTCGATGCGCTGCCCGTGCACGGGTTCCGGGCACCCGCTCACCAGGCCGTGTGGCACGGCATACGAGAGGCTGGGGGTGTGGGTGACGCGGCAACGATGAGCGCTTCGGCGTGGACGAGTGCTGTCGCCGCGCATACGCCACCGTTAGCAGCGCCGATGGTGGCGGAGTTAGCGGTGGCCGGTTTGCCGGTGAAACTCGACTCCAGCACCGGTGAGCCGCCGCTTCGGTATGTCGACTCTCTGGTGGATCGGGCCGTTGACGCGTCGTTGGGCGGTCGCATCGAGGCGGCTATGAGCGCGCTGCAGCGATGTGCGCCCGAC
>JBBSVB010000017.1:0-15368 GCA_038233875.1 Actinomycetales bacterium
CCGCGAGCCGGAGCAGCGTCCCAGCAACAGTGTTGCGGCCAAACGGCTCCTCCATTAGCACCGCTCCACCGGTGCAGCCGAGGAAGGAGAGGTGCCCTCACGCGAGCCCTCATCACCGAAACCCGTACGCGTCATGACCCCCCAGGTCTGCTTCCGGCCGGCCAGACTGGCCGCCCAGCCCTGCAGCCGCCACACCGCAGTGGCTTGGCGATAACCCACGTTCTCCATCACGGCGGCCCCGACCGTGATCCAGAGATCCCGCCAACGTCCGTAGCGGTGGAAGGAATACTCTTCCACGGTCATTGCGCAGAGGGTGACCAACATCCCAAAGATGTAGGCGACCGCAGTGAAGAGCAGCAGATAGCTCGTGTCGACCACCCCTAACAGCCATCCCAGCACCACCAGGAGCAAGCCGCCGAGCTCGAGTAGGGGGGCGAAAAGCTCGAAAAGCCAATAGAACGGCAGTGCGATCAACCCGACCCTCCCGTAGCGCGGGTTGCACAGCATTCCTCGGTAAGCCCACAGCGTCTCCCACAAACCGCGATGCCAGCGGCGCCGTTGTCGAGCCAACACCGGCAGCGTGATGGGGACCTCAGTCCAGCAAACCGGTTCGATAATGAACTCGACGCGGTAGGGCCTTTTGAGTCTGCGCATGTGCCGGTGCACTCGCATCACGAGCTCGAAGTCTTCTCCGATGCTGTCCGGGTCGAGGCCGCCTACCTCGACCAGCACGTCTCGCCGAAAGACCCCGAATGCGCCGCTGATCAGGATCAGTGCGCCCAGCCGGGACCACCCGGAACGACCGAGGTGGAAGGCGCGA
This sequence comes from Actinomycetales bacterium, assembly GCA_038233875.1. Lineage (GTDB taxonomy): Bacteria > Actinomycetota > Actinomycetes > Actinomycetales > Dermatophilaceae > Ornithinicoccus. Next base: position 821 of record JBBSVB010000017.1, read on the forward strand.
AGGTATTCCACGACCTGGATGCGGGGCAGCATCCGCTGTGGCATCCGCACGTCCACGACACGGCCGCCCCGCACGGTGCACCCGTTGACCGCACGGATTACCCCACCCGCGGCCACCACCCTTCTAGGGTCATCTGCGAAGGGCTTGGTGACCGCCAATAGCGCCTCCGGCTCCAACAAGGAGTCCGAGTCGATGAACACCACGAGGTCTTCGCGGGCGTAGTTGATGCCGACGTTGATCGAGTCGGCGCGGCCGGAGTTGGCTTTGCGCACGACCGTGAGGCGCGTACGACCGTTCGCCGGCACGAAGACACCCGTCGGCTGCTCGCGTACCGGCAGGTCGGGGGGAATCGGGCGATCGGTGCGCACCAGATCGAATGCTTCGCGCAGCACCTCGAACCCATTGTCGGTGCTACCGTCGTCGACGATGACAACCTCGTGTCGCGGGTAGTGCAGCGAGAGCATCGACTGCGTGGCGATGCGTATGCCGACTTCCTCGTTGTACATCGCGGCAACGACCGTCACCCCGGGGGACAATTTCGACCCCATGAACTGGTCGCGGCCCGCAAAAGGCAACCTGCGCAGGTGGTGCCGAAAATCTACCGCGGAGGACACGATGAGCATCAGGTATGCCGAATTGATCAAGAGGAAGTAGATCAGAATCGGCAGCGACACGGCCATGAACAACGTTTCGACCGCCGTTCGCGTCGGCTCCAAGACATCTTGCATGGAGTCCATTAACTGGCCCGTTGCACTGTCCGCGGGTGGGCTAGCGCTTCTTGCGCCACGGCATACCGGCAGAGTCGGCCGTTCGCGCTCAGCGCACCGGAGGCTGCGACGGCCGAGACCGCCTGGTGGCCGGCGCTGCCCAGGCTGACCAGGGTGGTGGCGGTGAGCTCTGCCACCCGGATGTCTCGGCTATACAACAAGGGCTGTAGCCACGCCACAGCGCCCGTCCCGCCGACCTCGGCGACGGCACCGACCGCAGCTCGACGGATCTGGGCGTCCTGCCCGGAGGCGAGGAGCGGCCCCAGCAGCTCGACGTCGCGGGGACCGCCGACCTCGCCGAGCGCGAGGACGAGTATGGCAACGAGAGGGGGGTCGGTTTCGATCTCCATCCTTTGACGCAGGGCCCCGGCAGCGGCCACCAGCGGAACCCGGGCAATCACCATGGCCGCGGCGGTCCGTACGTCAAGGCTCGGGTGCGCGAGAGCGGCACAGACCTCAGCGGTGGTGTCCGTGCCGAGCGAGGCCACTGATTCGACCGCGATCCAGACCGGAAGTCCTGACCTCGACCCTTCCGGCGCGACCGCCGCCAGGACAGGACCGGCGGCGATCGGGTCGCCCATCATGCCCAGCGATCGAGCGGCGGTGAGCACGACATCCGAGGAGGGATCCTGCAGAAGTGCCAACGCGTGGGGCACCGCATCACGCTCACGCATTACCCCGAGGGTCCACACGGCGCGCGCGCGGGTGACCGAAGACCTGCTGGACAGTTCGTGCATGGCACGCTCCCCGCGCGCGTGCTGACGCAACACTTCCACCAGGGGGGCCACCGAATCGCCGCGGATCTTGCCCAGCATCTGCACGATGGCATCGTCGACTACGTCGCGGGTCGGGCCGGGAAGGGCATTCAAGTCGACAGCCAGGTCCACCTCTATTGCCGCGCCGGATGCCAACGCAAGCAACACAGGACGCAGCGGCGCCATCCGGCGGCGATCCTGCTGTTCGCGGCGGCGGCGTCTCAATCGCGCGCCAACCATGGACGCGAGCAGCACGACCGCTACCGCAATCGAAACCCAGAGTCCGACCCAGAGCAGTACTGGGGCAACGACATACGTCACCACCGGTCAGCGCCGACGGGAAAGCAGCGATTCGACGCGGTGAACCAGCTCACGAGGGCTGAACGGTTTGATGACATAGTCATCGGCACCGGTGGAGTAGCCTGCGTCGACGTCCAGATCACGGGATCGAGCAGTCAGCAGGATGACCAACAAGTCTTTCAGAGTTTCGTCATTGCGGATTTCGTGAAGCACGTCTAGCCCGGATCGCCCCGGCATCATGATGTCTAGAATTGCCAGATGGAAAGGCTGCTCTCGGATTAAAGCGATCGCCGCCTCTCCATCCGGAGCTGCCGTGACAGCGTACCCACTTCTTTCGAGTTTGAAGACGACCAAGTCGCGAATATCGGTGTCGTCGTCGGCTATCAGGATTGATGCCATTTCTCCCATGTATTGCAGTCTCCTCAAAGTGACCTATAAGTAATTAACGTACCTGCTTCCTAAACGGGTTCGATACGTGCATTCAAAGGCGTTATCAAACCCTGAACAAGACTTTACTTGCGGGGGGACACTTTGACCCGTGTCGGCCTGAACGGGGGTATCTCGCCGTAGTCAAGGGATTTGCATCAGGCGCGCCGTGCAGTGTGTCCAGGGCAGGAGCGGGTTTAACCCTCTTCACGTCACGGTCTTCGTGAGACGATATAGGCCGTCAAGCCACCGGCTCGTGGGGTAGCTCGGCAGACGTGGGTGTCAGTCCGAAGCACCTGTCCTCTTAACGTTCTGGATGAAGGAGTCTTGTGCCCGCGTACGACAGCTCAAGCAGTAGTCACCGCCGTGACGATCGAGGGTCCCGAAGCGAGGATCGACGTGGTTCGGGTGACCGGGGTCGCGGGTCCGCAACAGGGAACGCGCCCCAAGCCCGAGGGGGAGCAGATGGTGGATCACGCCGAACCGTGGCTGAGCGGTCCTCCGATAGTCACGGACCGTCGAAGAAACCCGAGCCGGATCTGCCGGAGCACCTGACGGCGGATCTTGCTGATCGCTCTGTTCACCGTGAGTTGCGCACACTGACGAAGGAGAACGCCGAGGGGGTAGCACGTCACCTGTTGGCCATTTCGGAGTTTTTGAAGGCTGAGGACTTTGATCGCGCTTTAGCGCATGGGGAGACGGCAGTGCGCCGAGCAGGCCGAGTGCCGATCGTGCGCGAGATGTTGGGGGTTGTGCACTATCGACGCGGCGAATGGAGCAAAGCGCTCTCGGAGTTCCGAACGGCGCGACGGATGTCAGGTTCGCACCACCTGCTACCCCTCATGGCAGACACTGAGCGAGGTTTGGGTCGGCCGGAGAAGGCGATCGAGTTGGCCCGCGGGCCCGAGGTGGCGACCTTGAAGGCTGAGGATCGCATCGAGTTGTCTCTTGTTGTCTCTGGTGCCCGGCTCGACCTTCAACAACATGGGGCCGCAGTAGAAGGTCTGCGCGAGGCTCTAGCCGTAACAAAAGACAGCGATACGTGGGCGGCGCGTGTCTATTACGCCTACTCCGAGGCTCTGGCGGCGAAGGGTGACGCCGAGCAAGCGGACGTTTGGCTGCGACGCGCGGCGAAGGCCGACGCGATCGGCCAAACGGATGCCGCCGAGCGGCTCGCGGGTCCGGCAGATGCTGACGACGGCCTGCAAGACCTCGGTGAGTATTGGGACCTCGAAGGCGACGAGGGCACGGGGCAAGCAGGTCAGCGATGAGCATTAAGGCCATCATCTTCGACTTAGACGGTGTGGTTTACGTCGGTGCCGAGCCTTGCCCTGGGGCGGTAGAGGGAATTGCCAGCGCTCGGGAAGACGGTCTGCAGGTCCTGTTTATGACCAACAACGCCTCGCGAACGCCAGAGCATGTGGCCGACCACCTCACGGAGCTAGGGATCGCAGCAACATCAGGTGAGGTGTTGAACTCCTCACAGGTTGGAGCCGCACATCTGGCCGCCATGCGGGACGCCGACGATTCGCTCGAGGACCCATTGGTGCTCGCCGTTGGTGGCCCCGGGGTGCAGAGCGCACTGATCGGCAGTGGTTTTAGTTGCGTGCGCGCAGCAGACGTGCCGGACGACGGTCCGCAGCGGCCGTTCTGGGCCGTGCTGCAGGGGTATGGCCCCGAGATGAGGGTCCACGACCTGCACGAAGCGGCATACGCCATCAATGCAGGTGCGCTTTGGGTTGCGACGAACTCCGACGCCACCTTGCCGACCAAACGAGGTTTCGCGCCCGGCAACGGTGCCCTGCTCGCAGCGGTCACCCATGGCACTGGCGTGAGTCCGGACGTCGTCGGGAAACCATTCCCTCGGTCCTACCAGATCGCTCTGGAACGGCTCGGCCTCCCCGCCGACGAGGTGCTTGCTGTCGGGGACCGACTCGACACCGATATCGAGGGCGCGAACGCAGCGGGCCTTCCAAGTGCTTTGGTGCTGACGGGTGTAAACGACCGAGGCGATGCCGAGGCAGCGGACGAGGCCAGGACCCCCACCTACATCGAAGAGACCATCCCCGACCTGCGACACCTGTGGCGCTAGCGTGAGCCACATATCCACAGATCCCGAACCCAATGCGCCGCAGAACGCTGCAGCCTCGATCAAGGAGCCACCCAAGACGGGGGACCCCACCGTCGACGCAATCCTCACCGATTTTGTGGTGCAGTCCGGGGGTAGTGGCGACCTGAGTGAGCGCATTGAGGCAGCGACGGTCGCGCACCGCCAACTTCAGGCTCGGCTCTCCGCTGACCGTGAACACTGAAGGAGCGCAGGAGCAGCCTCGACCACCGACGGAACGCCTCGACCGCGCGTTGGTCAGCCGAGGACTCGCCCGTTCACGCGGCGTCGCGCACGAGTTGATCCGTGAGGGGGAGGTCACGGTCGGGGGCCGCACGGCCACTAAGCCTGCGCAGGCCGTCGGGCCGACCGAGGTCATCGACGTGGTCCACTCCACAATCCAGTGGGTGGGTCGTGGGGCCGAAAAGCTCCAAGCTGCGGTGCACGAATGGCCCGACTTCGCCGCGCAGATCGACGGCTCTCGGTGCGTTGACGTGGGGGCCTCCACCGGAGGATTCACACAAGTCCTGCTCAGTCGCGGCGCGCTGCAGGTCGTCTCGCTGGACGTCGGTACCGGTCAACTGGCAGCGGCGGTGGCCGATGACCCTCGTGTGGTCGACCTCAGTGGCACGCACGTTCTGAAGGTCCACGCGGCGCAGGTGCACGCCCCGTTCGATGTGCTCGTGGCCGACTTGTCCTTCATCTCACTGACCCTGGTGATTCCACACGTGGCGACGTGGTGTGCGCCGGGAGCATCAATGGTGATGCTGATGAAGCCACAGTTCGAAGTGGGCAAGGACGCCTTGGGTCGTGGGGGAATCGTGCGCTCGTTCCCCGCCCGAGCCACAGCGCTGAGGGCGGTGGTCGATACTGCATACGACAGCGGCTTGTGTTTGCGAGGCGTGATGGCGTCCCCAATCACGGGGACTCACGGCAACCATGAGTACCTGATCTGGGTCTCACCGACCCGGCCAGGCATGATGGACCGGGCCGCGGCCCTGACCGCGATCCGTGCAACGACGGCTAGGGACGCCCTGACATGAAGGAGGCATTATGAGCCGCCGCATCCTGCTGGTCACGCACCCACGTCGCCCCGAGGTCCCGGCGATGGTGCGGGACTTCTCGCAGCGTCTCGGGGAACACGGCATCGAGGTCGAGGTGTTGCCGGGCGTCGACGTCGACGATCATGCGCCGATCAGGGCGACGATGGCTCGCGACCTGGGCGCTGTCCCGAGCCTGGAGGGTGCAGAGTTGGTCGTGATCCTGGGTGGGGACGGCACGATTCTGCGCAGCGCCGAATTGGCTCGCCAAGCTGCAGTCCCGCTGCTGGGGGTTAACCTCGGACGGGTCGGGTTTTTAGCCGAAGCCGAGCGCGAAGAAGTGGGCTGGATGGTGGACCAGGTCGTCAATCGGCGCTACACCGTTCAAGAGCGGATGGCTGTGGATGTGGACGTCATCGAGGACGGCGTGACGGTAGGCCGGAGTTGGGCCCTCAACGAAGCTTCCGTAGAGAAATGTGCCCGAGAACGCATGATTGAACTCGCGGTCGAAATCGACGGTCGGCCGCTGTCGACCTGGGGGTGCGACGGGGTGATCATGGCCACGCCGACAGGATCGACGGCCTACGCCTTCTCCGGCGGCGGCCCGGTGGTGTGGCCCGACCTTGAGGCGCTTCTGGTAGTGCCAATCTCAGCCCATGCGCTGTTTGCGCGGCCGCTCGTGCTTGGCCCTCATTCCCAATTAGCCGTCGAAGTGATGTCGGAGAACTTCGGCCAAGCGGTCATGTGGTGCGACGGGCGACGATCGTTCGACCTGTCGCCCGGTGCCCGGATCGAAGTGCGGCGAAGCGAGATCGGAGTGCCGATCGCGCGCCTGTCGAACTCCCCGTTCACCGACCGCCTCGTCGCGAAATTTGACCTCAACGTCGAAGGCTGGCGGGGTCGAGCCCGCCGATCGCGACCCGAGGCATAAGGGCACATGCTCCGAAGTCTGCGCATCCAGAACCTCGGCGTCATCGATGACGCCGAGGTCGAATTCGCGCCCGGGCTCAACGTCCTCACCGGTGAAACCGGCGCGGGCAAAACGATGGTCGTCACCGGATTGGGCCTCTTGCTCGGAGCGCGCGCGGACGCTGCCCTAGTGCGCACCGGCTCCGGGGCGGCGGTGGTCGAAGGTGATGTCGACATCGAGTCCGACCATCCTGCAGCCCAGCGGGTCAGCGAAGCGGGTGGAACCGTCGAGGACGGTGTGATCTTGGTGCGGACGGTCAGCGCCGCCGGCCGGTCCAAAGCTCACGTCGGAGGGCGGGCGGCACCCGTCGGAGTGCTGGTCGAGGTAGGGGAGGCCTTGGTGGCGGTGCACGGCCAGTCCGACCAATGGCGGCTCCGCGACGGCGACGAGCATCGCGTCATCCTGGATGCCTACGGCGGCGCGGGGGTCGCGGACCTGCTGAGTCAGTACACAAAGGCTTTTCACGGTTGGCAGCGCGCCCGGCGGGAGCTGGCCGACGTCACCGCCTCGAGCGCGGAGCGGGCGCGCGAGGCGCAGATGCTCCGGGCCGCCCTCGACGACATCGCCGCGGTGGACCCGCAACGTGGCGAAGAAGATGACCTGCTCGCCGAAGAGACCCGTCTAGCGCACGCCGACGCTCTGCGCCACGGCGCTAGCACAGCCCACGAGCTATTGATCGGCGACGACGACCCGCAGGCCCCGACTCCGGCGGTCGATCTCATAGGCCAGGCGGCGGCGACGGTCGCCGCGGTCAGCGAGCACGATGAGCACCTTCGCGAGTTGGGATCGCGAGTGGCCGAGGTCTCTTACGCAGCCGCAGACGTGGCCCGGGACCTCGGGGCGTATGCCGAATCGATCGACAGCGATCCTGCCCGGTTGGCGCAGGTCCAGCACCGGCGAGCAGCCCTGGGCGCGTTGCTGCGCAACTACGGAGCGACCTCGGCGCAGGTGCTGGAGTGGGCAGGTGAGTCTGCGACCCGGCTGGCCCAGGTGGACATCAGTGACGATCAGATCGCCCAGTTAAAGGTCGATGCCGACGCGGCGTGCACTGCGGTCGCTGATCTAGGCCAAAAACTCACTTCCGCCCGGGCAGATGCGGCCCAACGACTGGGCGAGGCCATCAGCGGTGAGGTGCAGCGCCTCGCGATGGGCTCAGCGGTCGTCACCGTCGAGCTCATGCCGCGCGTATCGCCGACCGGCGAGGGCACCTCAGACGTGCCGGTGAACGCAGGGTGGCGCCAAGCGCGAGCCTCCGGTCTCGAGGACGTGGAGATTCGACTGGCCGCCAACCCGGGCTCGTTGCCGCGACCGATCACCAAGGCCGCCTCCGGGGGTGAGTTGTCACGGGTCATGTTGGCCTTGGAGATCGTCTGCGCGCAAAGTCAGGTGCCGACCTACGTGTTCGACGAGGTCGATGCAGGCGTCGGTGGCGCGGCAGCGTTGGAGCTCGGTGCCCGACTGGCCCAACTCGCCCAGCACGCCCAGGTTTTGGTGGTGACCCACCTTGGGCAGGTTGCCGCGTTTGCCGACCGGCACCTCATGGTGGACAAGAACTCTGACGGTCAGGTCACCTCCTCGGCGGTGCGTGCCGTGCAGGGTGAAGAGCGGGTGGCCGAGATCGCAAGGATGATCGGTGGCGACAGCGACTCTCACGCTGCACTGACGCACGCGCGGGAGCTGCTGAGCCGGCATACAGGACGTGAGGTCGGCTCGACCTGAACCTCTTGCAGACGCAGGGGAACGCAGGTTTGTCATGGCACGATGGGGCCACCATGCCGCGTACCCCTGCCTCGTCTCAGCCTGCTCAGCGGCCGACGTCTCTTTCCGGCACGGTGCGTATCGACGCGCGGACCAAAAATCTGACCAAACGCCTGTTGGCGGGCGATGTCGCCGTCATCGATCACGAGGACCTCGACCAAGTCAGTGCGTACGCGCTGGTGGCCTGTCGCCCGGCTGCGGTCATCAACGCGGCGGCATCGACCAGCGGTGCCTACCCCAACCTTGGGCCGACTATCTTGATCGAGGCTGGGATTCCGCTCATCGACCGCGCGGGACCCGAGATCATGGACCACCTCACCGAAGGAACCAGCGCTCGCGTCGTGGGCGGTGAGGTGCTCGTGGGCGAGGAGTTGGTGGCCAGCGGGACCCTGCTCGACGAAGCCAGCGTTGCGTTCGCCCTCGAACTGGCTCGCGGGCGTGTCTCGGAGCAGATCGAGGCGTTCGCCAAGAACACGATGCAATACGTGCAGACCGAGCAGCACTTGCTGCTTGACGGTATTGAGCTGCCCCAACTGCGGACGCAAATCCACGACCGGTATGTGCTAGTTGTCGTGCGCGGATACCACTACAAAGAAGACTTGCAGACGTTGCGCCCGTTCATTCGTGAAGAGAAGCCGGTCTTAATCGGCGTGGACGGGGGAGCCGATGCGCTATTGGAGATGGGCCTGCGACCGGATCTGATTGTCGGTGACATGGACTCGGTCAGCGACGCGGCGCTGACCAGTGGCGCAGAGGTCGTGGTGCACGCCTATCAGGATGGGAACGCGCCTGGCCACGCCCGCGTGCTCGAGCTTGGGGTGAGCGACGCGGTGGTGCTACCGGCGACCGGCACCAGCGAGGACGTCGCGATGCTGCTAGCCGACGGCCTCGGGGCCACGCTGATCGTTGCCGTCGGGACGCACGCCACCTTGGTCGAGTTCTTGGACAAGGGGCGGAGCGGTATGGCCAGCACCTTCCTGACCAGGCTGCGCGTGGGCAGCAAATTGATCGACGCCAAGGGCGTAAGCGTGTTGTACCGCTCCCGTATCTCGGCCGCGTCGCTGACCTGGCTGGTGCTGGCTGGGATGGTGGCCATGATTGCTGCGTTGGCCTCGACTCCCGGTGGGCGAGCCATCTTTGGGGTCATCAATGTGCGGTGGGACGATCTCGTCGCATGGGTGGGAGGGTGGTTCTGACGTGATTGATTTCAAGTACCACATGGTGTCGTTGGTGGCGGTGTTCCTGGCGTTGGCGGTCGGCATCGTCTTGGGGGCCGGGCCCCTGCGCGGGCAATTGTCCGACGCACTGGAACAACAAGTGACCGAGATCGGCGACGAGCGCAACGTCCTTCGTGCGCGGGTCGACTTGGCGCAGCAGCGTGCTGACGACAAGGACACGTTGCTGACTACCCTGCTGCCCGGTGCGGTAGAGGGCACGTTGACCGATCGTCGGGTGACACTGGTCGAAATGCCCGGCACCGACGACGCGGTGGCGGATGCGCTGGCCGCTGCCCTCAGCACATCCGGGGCGCAGGTCGTCGCGAGGACGACGATCAAGCGGTCCTGGTTGGATGCAGAAGCGGCTGATGATCGCCAGGCTGCAGCCGCCGAGCTCTTGCCCGCCTTCACCGGACTCGACACCGCCATCGAGGCAACACCCGAAGCACTTCTGGCCGCCGTGCTCGCGGGACCGAAAGAGTTGGACGACGTGATGGCGTGGTCGCAGGCCGATGAGCGGTTGAGCGATCTGGATGGCATCGACACGCAGCGACCCAACGACGGGGTCACTGCTGTCCCGAGTGCGCCCGCGGCCGTTGCTCCCGAGGTGGTCGTGGTGATCAGCGGAGGTATCGACGCCCAGTCGCTGGCTACCGATTCCACGGCGACAGCGGAGTTGGGGGATCGCGTTGCGATTGTTGCTGCTCTTGCAGAGCAAGATGTGCCGACGGTGGTCATTGCTGGCGGCACCGAGTCGTATGCCGACCCGCAGACCGTGGCGGAGGACCCCCTAGTCGCCGCCGTCCGAAGTTCCTCAGACCTGACCGACGCTGTATCGAGTGTGGACAATATCGAAAGCCCCGCCGGACTGATTGCCGCGACGTGGGCGACTGCCTTGGCGATCGACGGTGACCAAGGGCACTACGGCGTGGCCAGTGATGCGCAATCGCCCGCGCCCCCGGTGCCGCCGCAGCGCGAACCAGCGGCTGAGCCGCCGACTCCGTGACCCGTATGCCGACGTGGCCGTTGACCGTGGCGGCGCTGCTGGGATCGGTGGTCATGACCCGCGTCGCCGCCAGAGCCGGTTTTGACCCGCTCCCCGGCAGGTCGATTCCTGAGCCCGAAGGCACATCCCGCTGGGCTCGTCGAAATCATGCCGGCGACGAGGTGACCTTGTTGGAGGGTGTCTGGGCCGTTGTCGGTTCGGGCCTGCCCCTATTGGCCATAGACCCCTGTGCCGCCACGGTGGCTTTCGGAGCGGGAGTGACCGGTGCCTATGACGATCTGCACCCGGATGCCGCTCGCAAAGGCCTGCGTGGTCATTTGGGAGCGCTGAGTCGTGGGGAGCTGAGCCCTGGGGCGCTGAAGATCGTCGGGTTGTGCGCGACGGCGGCCGCCGGGTCGTGGATCGGCGGACGCCGCCACCCCCTCGACATTGGTCTCGACGCCGCTCTTGTGGCCGGATCAGCCAACATGGCCAACCTGTTCGATCTTCGGCCTGGACGCTGCCTGAAAGTCATCGTGGCCTTCGGGGTGCCCTTGACCTGCGGATCGCGAGGTCCCGCCGCCGCAGCCGCCATCGGGGCGAGCGCCATGCTGCTCCCAACCGATCTCAAGGGGGCCACCATGCTGGGCGATACCGGGGCGAACGCCCTCGGCGCGCTGCTGGGGCAGAGCGCTGCGGGGGGCTCGCGATTCTTTCGATGTGGAGCCCTCGCGGTGCTGACGGCGGGGACCTTGCTGTCCGAGCGCGTGAGTTTTAGCGCAGTCATCGACAACAACCCGGTGTTGCGAGCCGTCGACCACTGGGGACGGCCGCCTCGGGCAGACGTGCCATGACGGCAGAGATCCCATGACAGCAGTGGCGCAGTGAGCGTGCCGCTCACCCCCAGTCCCAGGCTCGCCGCGGGTGGGATCGTTGCCGCAGCGGGGATGGTCGCGGCGATCACCATCGTGTCTCGCGCGGTGGGGCTCGGCCGCTGGGTCGTCTTCTCCAACAGCGTCGGGGCGACGTGCTTGGGGCAGGTGTACGCCACGGCCAATCAAGTGCCCAACGTGTTGTACGAAGCCGCGGCCGGGGGAGCGCTGGCGGCGGTCGCCGTCCCCTTGATCTCGACATACCTCAATCGCGGTGATGAGCGCAGCGCCGACGAGACCGCGAGCGCCCTGCTCACATGGGCCCTCTTGGCGTTGCTGCCGATCAGTCTGCTTGTCGTGCTCTTGGCCAATCCCCTGTCGGTGCTGCTGCTGGGCACTTCGACCACATGCTCGCCCGGGGCCAGTCATCGGGTGGCGGCGTTGATGCTGCTCGCCTTTGCGCCGCAAATCGCGCTGTATGGCGTAGGGGTCGTGTTAACCGGTGTGCTGCAGGCGCATCGGCGTTTCGCTGCCGCTGCGTTGGCTCCGTTGCTGTCCAGCGTGGTCGTGATCGGCACCTACGTGATCTACGGAGCGTTATACGACCCTGAAGTGCCGCTTGATCGCGCACCCGATTCCGGGATCTTGCTGCTTGCGCTCGGCACCACCGCCGGGGTCGTGGCGCTGAGCCTGCCGCTGCTACTGCCCACCATCCGCGCTGGGGTGCACCTTCGCCCCCGGTTGCGTTTCCCCGAAGGCACGGCCGTGCGAGCGGGGGCTTTGGCCGCCGCCGGTCTCATCTCCGTCATCGGCCAACAGGGCGTCGTGATCGTGGCGCTGCTGCTCAGCAACCGGGTGGGCGTCGGCACGATCAACGTCTACACCTACACCCAGACGGCATACCTGCTGCCGTATGCGCTGCTGGTGGTCCCGCTGGCCACGGTGGCCTTCCCGCGGCTGAGCGACCCCGCAGACGGCGCCGTCACCTTGCGCCGCACCATGTCGGGCGTGCTGGTGGCCGCCGTGGTGGCGGTGGCCGCCCTGATCGCCGTCCGGCGGGAGATCGGGGCGATTTTTGTCAGCCTTGACGCAGGCGGTTCAGGGGCCGGACGTGAAGCGCTGCTGGCGATGCCTCACGCGTTGGCGGCGTATGCCCCTGGACTGCTCGGGTTCTCGATGGCCGCACTACTCACCCGCGCGCTGTATGCCGTGGGCTCGCCGCTGCGAGCGGCGGTCGCGATCAGTGCGGGCTGGGCCGTAGCCGGGGTGGTGCCTGCGGTGGCCTTTGTCGCCACCGACGTGGACTCACCGACCCAGGTGCTGGTCTTGATGGGGGTGTCCAGCTCCCTCGGGATGACGCTCACTGCGCTGATGCTGACCCGGGCCGTGCGCACGGGTTGGGGTTTCTCGGCCACCGCCGGATCGGGACGGGCGTTTGGGGCGGCCCTCGCGGCTGGAGCCGTGGCGGTGGCCGCACGGGAGGTGCTCGCTGTGACCTCGGTGATGCCGGGAGTTGAGCAGGGGGCACTCAGCGCGATTTTGATGGCCGGGGTGACGGGGATCGTCCTTCTCGTGGCGATCGCGGCAGCCGTGGGCGCTCGGGAGCCCGACCTTCTGGCCAGCGTGTCGGCCCGGCTGCACAGGCGTTCGCCCGCTGCGGATCGCACCTCATGACCTCGGTGTTGTTGGTCACGGGGCTCGTGGAAGGGGGGATCGGGGCTCACGTCGCCGACCTCGCGTCGGGGTTGAGCGAGAACGGTCACGCTGTCCGCGTCGCGGCACCACCATCGGTCATCACCCGATTCGGTCTGGGTCAGGCGGCGTTGACCGTTGCTTTGAAGGTGGGTGCTCGGCCAGCGCCGGGCGACCTGGCGGCGGTCGCGGAGTTGCGCGCGCAGATGCGCGATGTGGACGTGGTGCATGCTCATGGGCTGCGAGCGGGCACCCTAGCTGTGTTGGCTCGCCAGACTCTGCCCGCAGGACTTGGAAGGAGAATGAGGGCAGGCAAAACGTCGTCGCCATGGCCTGGGCTGGTCGTGACCTCACACAACGCGGCTCCTGCTTCGGGGGCCACGAGAGCGATCTACCGGGCTCTTGAGGCGATCGTGCTGCGTGGAGCAGACGAGGTGCTCGTGGTCTCGCCCGACCTGCACCGGCCACAGGACGGCTCGGCGCGGGCCAAGGTGTCGCTCGCGGTGGTGCCCGCGCCCCGGCCCACGGTGGCGACGTCCGCAGACGAGGTCCGGTCCCGTCTCGGCATCTGCGACCTCGACCAGCTCGTGGTCAGCGTCGGTCGGTTGGCACCCCAAAAGGCCCACCAGCGGTTCATTGAGGCCGCCGCTCGGTGCGCCCGCAACGGACTCCCCGTGCACGCGTTGATAGTGGGAGAAGGACCATCGCGGGACGAACTGCAGGCTCTCATCCGGGCCAAGGGCGCCCCCGTGCGGTTGCTCGGCCGCCGTGATGACGTGCCTGACCTCCTCGCGGCCGCTGACCTGGTGGTCTCGACCGCACTGTGGGAGGGACAGCCGGTCTGGCTGCAAGAGTCATTGGCGGTCGGGGCAGCGATCGTGGCCACCGATGTCGGCGGGACATCGGTGGTGTTGGGCGACGGCGGCGAGCTGGTCGACGCGTCGGGCACGGATAAGACTGTGGCGCAACGGGTGTCCGAGTCGATGACAGCCCTCTTGCGCGACGGCCAAGCCCGCAACGCCCTCCGGGCGAGAGCGCGAGACCGGGCCACAGAATTGCCGACCCGGCGCGATGCCGTCGAAGCCGCGCTGGTCGCGTACGGGCGCGCTGCACCATACAAGGGCAAAAGCACGTAGGCTGAGTGTCCGTGGTTGAAACAACGAAGCACATTTTTGTCACCGGGGGCGTGGCCTCTTCGCTGGGGAAGGGTCTGACGGCTTCGAGCCTCGGATTTTTGCTGAGGTCGCGGGGGATGCGCGTCACCATGCAAAAGCTCGACCCGTATATCAACGTGGACCCGGGGACGATGAACCCCTTCCAGCACGGTGAAGTTTTTGTCACCGAAGACGGCGCCGAGTGCGACCTCGACATCGGGCACTACGAGCGCTTCCTCGACGTGAATCTTCGGGGCCGGGCCAACGTCACGACGGGGCAGGTCTACAACGACGTCATCGCCAAGGAACGCCGCGGTGAATACCTCGGCGACACCGTGCAGGTCATCCCGCACATCACCAACGAGATCAAGTCGCGGATGCGCGCGGACGCTGAGCAGAGTGACGCACCCGATGTGATCATCACCGAGATCGGCGGCACCGTCGGCGACATCGAGTCGCTGCCCTTCCTTGAGGCTGCCCGCCAAGTCCGCCACGACGTGGGCCG
>JBBSVB010000018.1:0-14774 GCA_038233875.1 Actinomycetales bacterium
CACCGGCATCCTCACCGGAATTGGTCACCGCTGCGCCGAGTGGGCGCAGCAGCCCAGCGTTACAGAACTCGATGCCGTCTCCGGCGAAACCCCTGTGGTGCTGATCAGCGGGGACTGCCACCACGGGTGGGCCAACACCGCTGCCCAGGACATGCTCGGGGTTCCGCGGCGCGACGACGCTATTGCCGAGGACGAGTGGTTCGACGTCTATGCCCGCCTGGACGCGCTGCCCGGGTCCCAGCAAGAAGCCGAAGGCTCGATGGACTTAGCGGTTCGTCGCGCTCGAGAGCTTGGCGTCGTCGGCATCGTGGATCTCGAATTCGCCCGACCCTGGGAGCAATGGCCGCAGCGGTATGCCGCCGGGGTGGGCCCTCTGCGGGTGCGCACCGGTGTCTATCCGGCCCGGCTGGAGGAAGTCATCGACCTTGGCTGGTCGACCGGCACCGTCATCCCCGGCACTGACGGACTCGTCACCCAGGGGCCGCTCAAGATCATCTCCGACGGGTCGCTCAACACCCGCACCGCCTGGTGTTGTGAGCCGTATGCCGACGGTGCCGCACTCGCTGACCCGTCAGGCAAAGCGAACCTCAGCGTGAACGAGATGATCGAGCTGGTGAGCCGGGGCCACGCGCACGGACTCCACGCCGCCCTACACGCGATCGGTGACGCTGCGGTCAACGCCGTGCTCGACGTCTTCGAGGTCACCGGTGCCACCGGCACGGTCGAGCACGCCCAATTGCTGCGGCCCGCGGACCTGCCGCGATGGGCCACGCTCCCGGTGACGGCGAGCGTGCAGCCCGCTCACCTGCTCGACGACCGGAGCGTGACCCAGCAGTGCTGGCCCGACCGAGCCGAGCGCACGTTCATGGTGGCCGAGTTGCTGCGCGCCGGCATACCGGTGACGTTGGGTTCTGATGCCCCGGTGGCCCGCCTCGACCCGTGGTTGGCGATGGCCACGGCCGTGCACCGCGGCCCGTTGGATGAGCCTGGCTGGCACGACGAGCAAGCGCTCAACCCCGCCCAGGCGATGGCGGCCAGTGTTGACGGCCAACGGTTGGCCGCAGGCTCTCGTGGAGACGTGGTGCTGCTGGACGACAATCCGTACGCCGAGGGCACACCCGCCGATCAAGCGAGGACGTTGGCGATGATGTCAGTGGGTGCCACTGTGCTGGCGGGGGACGTCGTCGCAGGTGAGGCTTTCGCGGCGCAGATGCAGTAAACGTCGGACGATACAGTGACCACCATGTCCGTTATCGTGGCCGGGGCACGCACCCCGATTGGTCGTTTGCTGGGGTCTCTTAAAGACTTCTCCGCCGCCGAGCTGGGCGGTGTCGCCATCGAGGCGGCGCTGTCTCGGGCTGGCGTCACGGGGGAGCAGGTCGACTACGTGATCATGGGCCAAGTGTTGACCGCTGGGGCCGGGCAGATTCCTGCCCGTCAGGCCGCTGTCGCAGGCGGAATCCCGATGACGGTGCCTTCACTGACCATCAACAAGGTATGCCTATCGGGGGTCGATGCCATCGCCCTGGCCGATCAACTGATCCGGGCTGGCGAGTTCGACATCGTCGTCGCGGGCGGCCAAGAGTCGATGACCAACGCGCCGCACCTGCTGGACAAGAGCCGGTCGGGCTTCAAATTCGGCGACGTCACGATGAGCGACCACATGGCCCACGACGGGCTGTGGGACGTCTTCACCGACCAGGCCATGGGGGGGCTGACCGAAGGCATCAACGCCTCCGAGGGTGCCCATTCCTTCACCCGCGAAGAGCAGGACGCCTTCGCGGTCCGCAGCCACCACCGAGCGGCGGCGGCTCGCGACAACGGCATCTTCGATGAGGAGATCGTGGCCGTGCCGGTGCCTCAGCGCCGCGGGGAGCCGGTGTCGTGTAGTGCCGATGAGGGGATTCGCGCTGACACCAGCGCCGAGTCCCTGGCGAAGCTGCGGCCCGCGTTCGACCCAGGCGGGACCATCACGGCGGGCTCGGCCTCCCCGATCAGCGACGGTGCCTGTGCGGTCGTGGTGATGAGCGAGGCCAAGGCCGACGAGCTTGGGCTG
Source organism: Actinomycetales bacterium (assembly GCA_038233875.1). Classification (GTDB taxonomy): domain Bacteria; phylum Actinomycetota; class Actinomycetes; order Actinomycetales; family Dermatophilaceae; genus Ornithinicoccus. Next base: position 2,057 of record JBBSVB010000018.1, read on the forward strand.
ACGTGGCTGGCCCAGATCGGCGCGCACGGCGTCGTTGCGGGCCCCGACTCCAGCCTGCAAAGCCAACCCTCGAGGGCCATCGCGGCCGCGTGCGCCAAAGAAGGCATCGAGCCCAGCGACCTCGATCTCATCGAGATCAACGAAGCATTCGCCGCCGTGGGGCTGGCTTCGACCGCCGAGCTCGGGGTGGACCCTGAACGGGTCAACGTCAACGGGGGAGCCATCGCCTTGGGCCACCCCATCGGCGTTTCCGGCGCTCGGATCACGTTGCACCTGGCGCTGGAGTTAGCCCGTCGCGGCGGTGGGGTCGGGGCGGCAGCCCTCTGTGGTGGCGGCGGTCAGGGTGATGCGCTGATCGTTCGCGTGCCCCGCCGCTCGCCAGGCAGCTAACGCAGTGATGCGTCGATCGCGCGAGGTTGATGTGCCCTCACTCGTTGAGGGTGCGCGGGCGGGATCGCCGAGGTCCGTCGCGCGGCTGATCTCGCTGGTCGAGAACGCAGACCCCTCGCTGCCAGAGGTCATGGCCGCGCTGGCACCGCATACCGGGCAGGCGTGGATCATTGGGCTCACCGGTAGCCCCGGAGTGGGCAAATCCACGACGACGACCATGTTGGTCCATGCCTTCCGCGAGCAGGGCAAACGAGTCGGGATATTGGCGGTCGATCCGTCGTCGCCCTTCTCCGGTGGGGCGCTGCTGGGGGACCGGATCCGCATGGTCGATCACGCCTTGGACCCCGAGGTCTACGTGCGGTCGATGGCGAGCCGAGGCCACCTGGGCGGCCTCAGTTGGGCTACCCCGCAGGCACTGCGGGTGCTCGACGGTGCGGGCTGCGACGTGATTTTGGTCGAGACCGTCGGGGTAGGTCAGAGCGAGATCGAGATCGCCGGCATGGCCGACACCACGGTGGTGCTGCTGGCCCCGGGGATGGGGGATGGCGTGCAGGCCGCGAAGGCCGGCATTTTGGAGGTCGGGGACGTCTTCGTGGTCAACAAAGCCGACCGTGATGGGGCGGATGCGACGGTGCGGGAAATCAGGCACATGATCTCGCTGGGGGATCGAAGCGATCCAGGACTGTGGCGGCCTCCGGTGCTCAAGACGATTGCGGACCGCAGCGAGGGGTGCGACGAGGTGATGGAGTCACTGGCTAAGCACCGCGAAGCAGGGCGGGCCAGCGGGGCGTTGCAGGCGCGGCGAGTGGCTCGCGCGAAGCGGGAAATCGAAGCCATCGTGCTCGCCCGGCTCCGCGACCGGATCGGTGACGTCAGTGCTGGAGCGTCCCTATCGGAGGTTGCGGGGCAGGTGGCCGACAGTGAGATCGATCCGTATGCCGCCGCCGAGCGAGTCCTGGCGGAGTTGGCTTAGCGCCTCACAGGTGGGGCGCGGGGAGTGGCTCATCGACATACAGGACATGCACCAGATTCGGACGGAAAGTAGTGCGTTTACTGCCGATCGATGCTGCGGTCCAGTTGGTGGTGGGGCCTAGAGTCGGGCCATGCAGCGACCCGTGCTTGATCTGTCGATGTATGCCGTGCGCGCGCCGCTCACCGACGACGCGGAAAGTTTGGGGCAGATGCACTGTCAGGTCTGGCAGCAGACGTATGCCGAGGCTATGGACCCCCAGGCGTACGCCGCGTTATCGCCGGAGCAGTTCGCTCGGGGGTGGCACTGCAGACTTCAGGGCGTCGACGAGAACGGAGCGATGGCCACCGGAGATCGGATGATGCTGGCCACCCACGCCGAGGATGGAATCATCGCCATGATCATCGTGGGTCCAGGGCCCACCACCTGATGGTCGAGGTGCTAGGCGAAGGTCCGGCATACCTGTGGGTTGCGAAGTGCAACGATCGCGCGATCCGCTTCTATACCCGTCATGGGTTCGCCCTGGACGGCATCGAGTTCATCGCCGAGGACGGAATAACCGAGATGAGGATGGTGCGCCATGGGTAGGTTCTTCGACGTCGAAGACGGTGGGCCACTACGTCTTGAGTTGCGCAGCGTAGACGGGCGAGACTTCACGCTGCTGCGCCAGATCGGCTACGACGCTGCTGGTCACAACGAATCGTTCACCGCCCCGGCCGACCTATTGACGTTCGAAACGGATCTGGCGTCTGTGCCGTCTGTCTTCACCTGGCTGGTGCCGAGAAGCGGCCTGTTCTTGCCGGCAGCGGTGTTGCACGATGCACTGATTCAGCCCGGGCGATATATCGGGCCGCAGATTGACCGGATGGAAGCGGATCGGATCTTTCGCTCGGCCATGATGGGTTTGGGGACCGGCAAAGTGCGCGCGTACCTGATGTGGTCTGCGGTCACGGTGAGGACCATGTGGGTAGGGCCGCAGATCCGACAACGACTCGCCCTTATAGCGACCATCAGCGTCGTCACGATCCTCGGCATCCTGGCCACCCTCGACCTCTTCGATGTGTGGAACGTCTTGCCCTGGATGGGCGAGCGATCGACCGTTGCGGAACTGGTCGGGGGCGCGCTGTTTGCGGTGTTGGTGCCTTCGCTGCTCTCGGTCGGTTGGGGTCGAGCGTGGCCCGCCGGGCTCATCATCGGCGTGGCGCTGGCCCTGCTGTTGCACGTCACCATCGCCTTGGCGCTGCTCTACGTCGCCTACCTCGGCGTCGAACGGATCGTCAGTGGCCCCGTGGCTAGCCGACGAGCCCGACAAAGTTGAGTAGGAAAAGCCCTGCGAAGCCGATCAAATACACCAGTCCGGCATACGAGCGGTAGCGCAGGGATGGGCTCAGGGTGCCTTCGCCGCGGACCAAGCTGCAGTCCAACCACGCGAACACTGGCGCGGTGATGAAGGCACTGATCATGGCGAACGTCAGCATCGTGGCTAGCGAAGCGCTCATCGCCAGGATGATGACTAGCCCGAGGCCGCCGATGCCGGTTAGCCACAGGTTCAACGAGCGACTAGAGAAGTCGCCTTCACCTCGTAGGAGTCGCAGCGACTCGGCGCATGCGCGGGCGTAGCCGTCGATCACCGTGATGACAGTTCCGTACATGCACGCGAACGCGATCACGGACATGAGAGGCACGGCCCATTGGCCGATGGCGGTGCCGTACATCTGCAGCAGTTGGTCGACGTAGGCTCCGCCTTCGCTGGCCACCTCGACGCCGGATCCGTACTGCACGAGCGCGCCCAAAGCCAGGAAAAACAGAGCCAGCACGGCCGACGTTCAGTAACCGACGTTGAAGTCGAACATCACGTCTTTGGCGGCGCTCGGGTGCAACTTCTGTTTGGCTCGTATCCACAGCGAGTTCAAGGCGCTGATCTCAATCGGTGCGGGCATCCAGCCCATGATTGCCACCAGGAACGGCAGCGTGGCCCAGGTCCACGGCGAAGGATCGACGAAGTCAGCCGCGCGTGCCGACCCAGCTGAGGCAGCCATGAAGGTTGCGGTGACGGTGGCGACCGTCAGGACCAGAATGATGACCTTGGTGACTCGATCAAGGGCTTTGTAGTGGCCCGCAATCAGCAGCAGCCACGCCGACGCCATCATCAGCGTGGCGAGTACAGGAATGCTCAGGCCCCAACCGTCGGGCAGCATAAAACTCAAGATCACCGCACAGAGCAAACCGACGCCAGCGGTAGAGATGACTGAGGACACCGCAACCAAGGCGAAGAAGACCCACAGATACCCCCTGCCCCTTGCGGCATAGTTCTCAACCAACGAGCGGCCGCTCTCCATCGTGTATTGCGGGCCGAAGCGGAAGAACGGGTACTTCAAGAGGTTGGCCGCAATGATGACGGCAGCCAACTGCCAGCCGAAGCGCGCGCCCGCCTGGGTCGAGCTAATGAGGTGCGATCCGCCGATAGTGGCCGAGGCCATCAGGATGCCGGGGCCGAGAGCGCCGAGTCGGTTGGCCCACACTCCCGGTTCCTGCTGCTTGGTGGAGGTCTGTGTGGTGGTAGCTTCCCCGGGCATCCTGGGACGCTAGCACCGTAGGAGCCGATGCGCGCGTGGGCTTTCCCAAGGGTCAATCGACGTACACCGCTATGGTGGAAAAATGTCAGACAGCGTCGTTGACCAGGCATCCACCGACCCATCACGTGCGGCCTCAGGGAGGGCCATGTGGGAGGCGAGGTATGCCGAGGCGCTCGCCGCCGGGCGGGTGCGCGACGCCGACTTCACCACGCTGAGCGGGGCCCAGGTCGAGCCTGTCTACGGGCCGAGCGCCGAGGTAGAGGCGGTCGACGAGCGGATGGAGCGGATCGGCTGGCCGGGGCAGTTCCCCTACACCCGTGGTTTGCACGCCACCGGATATCGCGGTCGCCCGTGGACCATCCGCCAGTTCGCCGGCTTCGGCAACGCCGAGCAGACCAACGAGCGTTACAAGATGATCCTGGCCAACGGTGGCGGCGGGCTTTCGGTGGCCTTCGATATGCCGACCTTGATGGGTCGCGACTCCGACGATCCGCAGTGTGTGGGTGAGGTCGGCCACTGCGGCGTGGCCATTGACTCGGCTGCCGACATGGACGTGCTCTTCCGCGACATCACCTTGTCGGACGTCACGACCTCGATGACCATCAGCGGCCCCGCGATCCCCGTCTTCTGTATGTATATGGCCGCCGCTGAGCGCCAAGGCGTGGACGTTTCCACCCTCAACGGCACGCTGCAGACCGACATTTTCAAGGAGTACATCGCCCAAAAGGAGTGGCTCTTCCCGCCCGAGCCCCACCTGCGCCTCATCGGCGACCTGATGGAATACACCTCGCGCGAGATGCCTGCATACAAGCCGCTGTCGGTGTCGGGCTATCACATTCGCGAGGCCGGAGCCACGGCGGCGCAAGAGTTGGCCTACACGCTGGCAGACGGCTTCGGCTATATCGAACTTGGTCAGTCTCGTGGCCTCGACATCAACGTCTTCGCTCCCGGACTGTCGTTCTTCTTCGACTCCCACCTCGACTTCTTCGAAGAGATCGCCAAGTTCCGCGCGGCTCGTCGGATCTGGGCCCGTTGGACCCGCGATGTGTATGGCGCAACCGACGAAAAGGCGATGTGGCTCCGATTCCACACTCAAACCGCGGGAGTGTCGCTGACTGCTCAGCAGCCGATCAACAACGTCGTGCGCACCGGAGTCCAAGCGCTCGCGGCCGTGCTCGGGGGCACTAACTCACTGCATACCAACGCGTTGGACGAGACGTTGGCGCTGCCGAGCGAGCAAAGCGCCGAGGTCGCGCTGCGCACCCAGCAGGTGCTGATGGAGGAGACTGGCGTCACCAACGTGGCCGACCCACTGGGCGGCTCGTGGTACGTCGAGGCGCTGACCGACCAGATCGAAGCCGAAGCCGAAGCGATCTTTGCCACCATCACCGCGATGGGGGAGAAGGGTCGCGATGCGGGCCCAGACGGAAAGATCGAGCACGCGGTCGGCCCGATGACCTCCGGCATCTTGCGCGGCATCGAGGACGGATGGTTCTCCGGAGAGATCGCCGAGGCTGCGTTCGACTACCAACGCAAACTCGAGCAGGGCGTGAAGAAGATCGTCGGTGTGAACTGTCACACGGCCTCGGTCAGCAAACCGCTGGAGATCCTGCGTGTCAGTCATGAAGTCGAGCGCGACCAGAACGCTGCCCTCACCGCGAGGCGCAGCGCACGCCGAGGCGACGACGTGAGCGCGGCACTCGAAAAACTGGCCATCGCTGCCCAGGGCAGCGAGAACATGATCCCGGTGATGATGAACGCAGTGCGCGCAGAGGCGACCCTGGGCGAGATCTGCGACGTATTGCGGGACGCTTGGGGCGTCTATCGCGAGCCTGCGCGTTTCTGAGTCACACCGTCCAAGCATCATCAGGGACAATGGTCGAATGACACAGCAACCCATGAGTGCTGCCGCCATGCGCGGTGCCGTTGATCTTTCGTCTTTGGGTAAACGACCCGCAGCCCCAGCGAGTGGATCGACGGGTGACAGCGGCATGATCACCGCCACCGATCAGACCTTCGAGGCCATCGTCGCGGCCACCACTACGGTGCCTGCCGTCATGGTGGTCTGGAGTTCGCAAGTCCCTGAATCGCTGCCGCACGCGCAGGCACTTGCAGGCCTGGCTCGTGAATACGAGGGCAAGTTCCAGGTCGTCGGGGTCGAGATGGACGCCAACCCTGGGATCATCCAGGCTCTGACGCCGATCCTGCAGCAGACCTTCGGTCAGATCGACGCGCTCCCCATTGTGATGGGTCTGGTCCAAGGTCAGCCGATGCCCTTCTACCTGGGCGTGCAAGAGGTGGCAGCGTTGCGCCCGCTGCTAGACAAGTTCTTGGAAGCCGCACTCGCCCAAGGCGTCACCGGCCGTGCCGACGTTGGTGCCTCCAACGAGACGGAGGAAGGCGATGACGAAGAAGCGCCGATGTCACCGACGCAGCAAGAGGCGTACGACGCGATTGAGCGCGGCGATTTGCCCGCGGCAACCGCAGTCTATGAGCGGGCGTTAAAGGCCAACCCGGCCGACGACGAAGCACGTCTGGGCCTAGCCCAAGTAGCCCTCTTGCAGCGCACTGCCGACCTCGATCTCGCGCAGGTGCGCACGGCCGCCGCTGACGCTCCAACCGATGTCACAGCGCAGTCCAACGCCGCCGATATGGACATCGTGGGCGGGCACGTCGAGGATGCGTTCGCGCGGATGATCGACCTCGTTCGAGCCACCCGAGACGATGAGCGGAAGGCAGCCCGCGAGCACCTGCTGTCCCTTTTCGAGGTCATCGGCAGCCACGACGAGCGGGTCACCAAGGCCCGTCGAGCGCTCACCAACGCCCTGTTCTAGAGGTTGCGACGCTGCAGAAAGTCGCGACGACCCCGCGCATAGTGGCCCCACGATGCCCAACGAAGAAAACTGAGAGCGGCAACAAAGCTCACGAGCGCGCCGCAGAAGAACAGAACTCCTAACACCTTGACCGACACGACAGTTGAGAACACCTAAGTCAGGCCAAAGCACGCGCAGCACACGAGAAACGAGATCCCAGCCTTGACGAAATGGCTCTCGGGAGTCGTTTCGGGCGATGGATTAGGACGTGAGAGCGGCATCCACGACCTGCTGGGCGTCCGACTGCACCTGGGCCAAGTGCTCGGGCCCGTTGAAGGACTCGGCGTAGATCTTGTAGACGTCTTCGGTGCCCGAGGGGCGCGCCGCGAACCACGCGTTAGCGGTGCGCACCTTGAGGCCACCGATGGCCGCGCCATTGCCAGGAGCTTCGGTGAGCACGTCGGTGATCGACTCGCCAGCCACTTCGGTCGCAGTGATCGATGAGGCGGACAACGCCTTGAGACGTGCCTTGGCGGCCCGGTCGGCGGGGGCATCAATGCGGGCGTATGCCGGGTCGCCGAACTTTTCGGTCAGCTGGGCATAGCGCTGCGATGGGCTGGAGCCCGTCTTGGCCTGGATCTCGCTGGCCAGCAACGCCAAGATCAGGCCGTCCTTGTCGGTGGTCCACACGGAGCCGTCGTGGCACAAGAACGAGGCGCCAGCAGACTCTTCGCCGCCGAAGCCAATGCTGCCCTCGAGCAGGCCGTCCACGAAGTACTTGAAGCCCACCGGGACCTCGAGCAAGGAACGACCCAGGCCTTCAGCAACCCGGTCGATCATGCTGGAGGACACCAGCGTCTTGCCGATAGCGACTGTCTCTCCCCACTGGGGTCGACCGCCGCCGAACAGGTAGTCGATGGCCACGGCGAGGTAGTGGTTCGGGTTCATCAAACCCCCGTCGGGGGTGACGATCCCGTGGCGGTCGGAGTCAGCATCGTTGCCGGTGCTGATCTGGTAGTCGTCCTTGGCGCGGATCAACGACGCCATAGCGTTGGGGGAGGAGCAGTCCATCCGGATCTTGCCGTCACCATCGAGGGTCATGAAGCGCCAGGTGGCGTCCACCAACGGGTTGACCACGGTCAGGTCGATCTTGTGGGTGTCTGCGATGGCTTGCCAGTAGTCGACCGCCGCACCGCCAAGCGGATCGGCGCCGATGCGGATACCCGCGTCTCGGATGGCGGCAAGGTCGAGCACGCGAGGCAGTGCTGCGACATACTCGCCCATGAAGTCGTAGTCCTGTGCGGCAGCGCGAGCCTTGGCGAACGGGACACGGTGCACCCCGTCCATGTCTGCCCGCAGGATGGCGTTGGCCCGATCGGCGACCCAACTGGTGGCGTCGACGTCGGCCGGCCCGCCGTTGGGCGGGTTGTACTTAAAGCCACCGTCACGCGGCGGGTTGTGTGAGGGCGTCACCACGATGCCGTCGGCGACCGAGGAGCCCGTGCGCGACTCGTTGGCCTGCAAGATCGCGCGGGACACAGCAGGGGTCGGCGTATAGCGATCCTGGTTGTCCACCAGCACCGTCACGTCGTTGGCGACCAGCACCTCCAACGCGTTAGCCCAAGCCGGCTCCGAGAGTGCGTGCGTGTCGCGGCCAATGAACAGCGGCCCGCCAATGCCTTGGGCCTTGCGGAAGTCGCAGATGGCTTGGGTGGTTGCCAGAATGTGGCGCTCGTTGAACGCCCCGTCCAGCGAGCTTCCCCGGTGACCTGAGGTGCCAAAGGCCACCTGTTGGTCAACGTTCTCAGGATCCGGGATGGTGGAGTAGTAGGCGGTGACCACGTGGGCTACGTCGATGAGGTCTTCCGGCAGGGCGGTCTGCCCGGCGCGCTCGTGTGCTGCCATCTACTTCTCCTGCTCGGTCGCTGTGGATGGGGCGGACACGGCGACAGCCGCGTTATCGGAGGACATCGGGGTCAGCCACAAGACCCCCAGCGGCGGCACGACCACATGAGCGCTGTGGCTCTGGCCCTGGTGCGGCTCGTCTGCCGCCTCGACTCGACCCATATTGCCGACCCCGGAGCCGCCATAGGTCGCGGCGTCGGTGTTCAGTGCCTCACGCCATACCCCGCCGCTCGGCAGACCCACGTGCACGTCACGGGCGCCGTCGCCGAAGTTGACGATGGCTACCACGGTCGAGCGGTTGCCGCCAGCGTCGGCAACTCCTCGACGCAGGTAGGAGTAGGTGTTGCCGCTGGCGTTGTCCGCGTCCAGCCACTGGAAGCCTTCCTCGGTGTGGTCCAACTGCCACAAGCCGGGGTTGGCGGTGTACTCGTGGTTCATGTCGCGCACCAGATCGGCGATACCGGCGTGGTCAGGGTGATTGAGCAGCCACCAGTCGAGACTGCGACCGTCGGCCCATTCCGACTCTTGCGCAAACTCGGTGCCCATGAAGAGCAACTGCTTGCCGGGGTGGGACCACATGAACGCGAGGAAAGCGCGCAGGTTGGCCAGTTGCTTCCACCGATCGCCGGGCATCTTGCGTAGCAGGGAGCCCTTGCCGTGCACGACCTCGTCGTGGCTGATCGGCAGCACGAAGTTCTCTGAAAACGCGTAGACCAGCGAGAACGTCAACTGATGGTGATGATGCTGGCGGTAGATCGGGTCCTTGGACATGTAGTCCAGGGAGTCGTTCATCCAACCCATGTTCCATTTGAACCCGAAGCCGAGGCCGTCTTGATCAGTCGACTTGGTGACGCCGGGCCACGAGGTGGACTCCTCGGCGATGATCGTGACGCCGGGGTGGCGCCGGTATGCCGTGGCGTTGGTCTCTTGGAGTAGGCGCACCACGTCGAGGTTTTCGTTGCCGCCGTATTCGTTCGGGATCCACTCGCCCTCCTCGCGGGAGTAGTCGAGGTAGAGCATCGAGGCAACGCCGTCGACGCGCAGACCGTCGGCGTGGAACTCCTCCAACCAGAACAGGGCGTTGGCAACGAGGAAGTTGCGGACCTGGGGGCGGCCGAAGTCGAAGACGTAGGAGCCCCACTCGTTGTGCCAGCCCTTGCGTGGGTCTGGGTGCTCATACAACGCCTGGCCGTCGAAGCGAGCCAGCGCCCACGGGTCCGTTGCGAAGTGGCCGGGCACCCAGTCGAGGATGACCCCGATGCCTGCCTGGTGCATGGCGTCGATGAGGAGCTTGAGATCCTCCGGGCCGCCCAGGCGCGCATCGGCCGCGTAATAACCGGTGACGTGGTAACCCCAACTGGGGCCGAAGGGGTGCTGCATGACCGGCATGAACTCCACGTGGGTGAAGCCGAGATCGACCACGTATTCGACCAGCTGCGTCGCCAGGTCGCGGTAGCTCAGCCCTTGGCGCCACGAACCTAGGTGCACTTCGTAGACGCTCATCGGTGCGCTGACCGCCGGGGTCGAGTCGCGGTGCTCAATCCACGCCGAGTCGTTCCACTCGTGCGTGGCCTGCGTCACGATCGACGCTGATGCGGGCGCGATCTCTGCAGCCCTCGCCATCGGGTCGGCCTTCATGGTGCGGTGGCCGTCGGCACTCGTGATGTCGAACTTGTATCGACTGCCCACGCCTGCGATCGGGACGAAGAGCTCCCAGATACCCGAGGAGCCCAACGATCGCATGGGCAACGTCATACCGTCCCATTGGTTGAAGTCGCCGACCACGTTGACGCTGCGCGCGTTCGGTGCCCAGACCGCAAAAGAGGTTCCGACGACCTCACCCATCGGGCCGTCGTAGTGGTGAACATGGGCTCCCAGGACCGTCCACAGTTGCTCGTGCCGTCCCTCGTTGACGAGGTGCTGATCGATATCGCCCACGGTGGGCAGGAAGCGGTACGGGTCGTCCAGGGTGTGGGCCACCCCGTCGCCCCAGGTGACCTCGAGCCGGTAGTCACTGACCGATTCCGCATCCAGCACGGCGACGAAGATCCCGTGCGTTTCGTGCTCCATCGCGACCCGCTTGTCGCCCGGTAGGACTAGCACGACCTTTTGGGCCAGCGGACGTAGCGTCCGGACGGTGACTCCACCGTCGTGCGGGTGGGCACCAAGCAGGGAGTGCGGGTTGCCGTGGTGACCGCGGACCAGGAGCTCCACCTCATCGCTGGGCAGGGGTTTGACCTTTGGGCTGGGGCCGGTGGCAGTGGGCACAGTTGTCTCCTGTGGTTGGTGGGTCAGGTCACGTGCGGTCTGCGAATGTTCTTCTGTGCCGGGTCTGGTGTCGATGTCATCGGTGGTGCTGAAATCGAGCAAGCGCTCGATCGCGGCAATGGGTATGCCGGCCCATGAGGGACGATTACGAACCTCGTAGACCACTTCGTAGAGGGCCTTATCGAGTTCGAGGGCGCGCAGTAACGCTACGTCGTGGCGCGGGTCGCGCCCTGAGACCTCGCCGTAGCCGTCGAGGAAGGCGGTGCGCACCTTGGCGGCCCAGTCCTCACGGTTGAGGTCGTGCTCGCGGTCGACCGAGCCGGCCGCGTAGTCAAAGGAGCGCAGCATCCCAGCCACATCGCGGACCGGGACGTCAGGCAGGCTTCGCTGGGCTAACGGGCGCAGCGGCTCGCCCTCGAAGTCGAGCAGCACCCATCCACGCTCTGGCACGTCGAGCACCTGGCCGAGGTGGTAGTCGCCGTGGATGCGCTGCAGATCGGGCCAGGTGTCGTGCTCGGCCGCTGCGAAGACGTCCTCGATGGCGCTCTCGTGCGTGCGCAGGTCGGGGACCTCGAGGAGCGCGTCGGCGCTGCGGGCACGCCACTGGTGCGCGAGCTCGGCACGGCGCTCGTCGGTGATGGCCGCGCCGCCCATGGTCTGGAGCAACGTCGCGTGCATCGTGGCGGTCGCCGCGCCGAGGGCGTTGGCTCGCGACGAGAAGTCGGCGTCGGCCTGGGCCGCAACCAGAGCGGTGCGCCACGCGTCTTGCACGCCAGGCAAGAACTCTTGAGCGAATGCAAGGTGCCCGCTGCCGGCAACGTGCTGACCGTCGGACCAGGAGCCTGCCACGTGCCCCAGCGGGCGGGGGACCAACGATGATCCCGCTCCGGCCAGCGCAGTCTGCACCACGACGTCTGGGTTTTCGCCATCGTGCAGCACCCGGAAGACCTTGATGATGGACGGCTTGGACGCTACGCCGCCGCCCGGTGCCAACGAACGGGTCGTGCAGATGATGGAGGTGTTGGACTGCTCGCCGCTGAGCACGGCCGCGCGGGCCACCTCGACACCAGCATCGGAGGCATCACTATCGGGACCACCAACGTCTGAGCTACCAACGTCGGAGCTAGCAACGTCAGTAGCTGGAAAAGCGTGTCCGGTCAGCGACAGGAACGCTCCGTGGTCCGGTTCACTGGCTGAATTGTCGGCATACATCAGGTCGAAGAGCGCTTGGACGTATGCCGGATCGTGCGGGCCGTCGTAGATGGAGTGGGTCTTGGTGCTGGTGACCAAGGCCTCGGCCAACTCGGGCCGTGACTGCTGTCGGTAGGTCAAGGGGATTTGGTACAGCGTCCCCGGCGAATCGTCGGTAGCGCTCGACTCGTCGAGGAACAGGTGTGTGGCCACCACCAACGCGTCCGCTCCGCCGCGGACCAAGGCAGCCACACCGACCTCGCGCAACAGCGGGCGGCGGCCCTTGCCGGCATACCAGCGCTGGTCAGCGACCCACGTGTTAAGGACCTCGGCCAGGTCGAGGTTGCCGTCAATGAAGGGCTCGTCATGGTCGAGCTCAGACATCTTCGACCTCCGTGGCCGCTTCGAGGCCCAGCCAGAAGAAGTTCCGCGAGCCCAGGGTCAGGTGGATCTTTCCGTCGTCGTCGATATTCGGAAAACCGACACCGCCGAACAGATCAATGGCCAAGGCGCTGCGCAAGCGCCCTGGCGTCGAGATCACCGAGGCTTGCGGCCGAGAGGACAGGTTGTGCACACACAACACGGCTTGGTAGCCGTCGCGCGAC
>JBBSVB010000019.1:0-14639 GCA_038233875.1 Actinomycetales bacterium
GAACACCGACAGACCGGAGTCGAGCCCCGGGCCCGAGTCCCCGGGCGCCCAGGAGTTGGAGACCGAGCCGATAGAGAACCCCGGGCCGCAGACCCACCCTGACGAGCACGACTTCTCGCACCCTGAGGGCAACCCTGGGCCCTCTAGTTGAGCCCATCGGGGCTAACTCACCTTTAGTGTTTGGGTCTTGCGCAGCACACGGCGAAGGGGCCACCGCGAGTGTGACAGCGGCAGGTCGTGGGTAGGGTCGAAGCCATGCCAGAGATGGACTCGACGTTCACTGACCTGCCCCTTCAGGCGCTTGCCGATGCTGCCCTGAATCGTGCCACCGCGCTCGGGTGCACACACGCCGATCTGCGGGTTGTCCGCACGAAGTCGCTGGCTCGAGTGCTCCGCGACGCCAAGCTCGAGAGCTCGTCGGACGCCAGCGAGCTGGGCCTCAGCGTGCGGGTGATCCACCAAGGGTCGTGGGGCTTCGCGGCTGGCTTCGTGCTGACAACGGACGAAGCCGAGCGGCTGGCGCAACAGGCGGTAGCGATGGCGCAGGTCGCCCAGCCGTTGGTGCCGACGCCCGTCGAGTTGGCACCCGAGCCGGTGCACGCCGAGCAGACCTGGGTGTTGGCATACGACATCAATCCGTTCGGCGTCCCCGAAGCCGAACGAGTGGGCAGGCTGACCGACCTGTCCCGCCGTCTCCTGGACGGGGACGGCGTGGACCACACCACCATCAGCGTGCTCGCGGTGCAGGAAAACGTCTTTTATGCCGACAGCGCCGGGACCTCCACCACCCAACAGCGGGTGCGCGTCGAGCCGTCCATCGAGGCGGTGCATGTCGGTGATCAGGGTTTTTACAGTATGAAGTCGGTCGCGCCACCGGCCGGGCGCGGCTGGGAGTACCTGACCGGCACCGGCTGGGACTTCGATGCCGAAGTGGCGCGGCTGCCAGCACTGTTGCGTGAGCACGCGAACGCGCCAAGCGTCGAGCCCGGGCTCTACGACCTGGTCATCGAGCCCACCAACCTGTGGCTGACCATCCACGAATCCGTCGCCCACGGCACCGAGCTCGACCGAGCGTTGGGCTACGAAGCGGCGTACGCGGGCACGTCTTTTGCCACCTTCGACCGACTCGGCACGCTCAAGTACGGCTCCGACCTGATGCACGTCACCGGCGACCGGGTCACTGAGCACGGCCTGTCCACGGTCGGGTTCGACGACGAGGGGGTGGCGGCCCAGAGCTTCGACATCATCAGCGGGGGAGTGCTCACCGGCTACCAACTCAATCGTCAGATGGCCGCCGAGAAGGAATTGGGACGCTCCAACGGCTGCGCGTATGCAGACTCGGCCGGTCACATCCCGCTGCAACGGATGCCCAACGTCTCGTTGAAACCGGCCGTGGACGGCCCGGACGTGGCTGGCCTGATCGCCGGGGTCGAGCGCGGCCTCTACGTCGTCGGTGATAACTCGTGGTCCATCGACATGCAGCGCTACAACTTTCAGTTCACCGCCCAGCGGTTCTACCTCATCGAGAACGGTGAGCTCAAAGGTCAAGTCAAGGACGCCGCCTACCAAGCGACGACCACCGAGTTCTGGGGCTCGATGGATGCGGTCGGCGGGCCGTCGACATACCTGCTGGCGGGTACGTTCAGTTGCGGCAAGGGGCAGCCGGGCCAAGGCGCACCGGTCAGCCACGGCGCGCCGGCGGCGCGGTTCAGAAGCGTCAACGTGCTGAATACCGCTGCGGCAGGGGAATTGTGATGGACACTCCCTTGATCGCCACTTCCTTCAAGGTCACCGACTGGATCGAGCAGGCGCTCGCCGCTTCGGTCGCCCGGGGCTGCATCGTGATCGTGCAGGAATCACACGAGGTCAACCTGCGCTGGGCGGCCAACGCGCTGACCACCAACGGGGCGATGACGGAGCGGACCGCGACGGTGATCAGCACCGCAGACGTCGACGGCGGCATCTCTGCGGCGTCGGTCACCGGCCCGTTGGCCTCACCGGAGGATCTCCTGGCTCTGGTGGCCCAAGCCGATGCCGCGGCCACGGGCGCTCCAGCCGACGACGAAGCCCAGCCCCTGGTCAGTGGCGGGCGCGACGCGGACTTCGACGAGTCGGCATACCTGGTGGGGCCGGGGGATTTTGCCTCGCTGGCCGGCGATGTGGGCCGCTCGTTCGCGAGGGCGCGCGATGAGGGACACCTGCTCTTTGGGTTCGCCGAATACCGACAGACCACCACCTGGCTGGCCAACTCGACCGGCCTACGACGTCGTGCGGTGGGGCCCAGTGGGCGCGTCGAGTTCAACGCGAAGATGCCGGACCTCATCAACTCCGCGTGGGTCGGTGCACAGAGCAACGACTTCACCGACGTCGACATCGCGGCGATGCACGATGAACTGGTGCGCAGACTCGGCTGGGGCGAGCGCCGTATTGACCTGCCCGCAGGGTCCTACGAGACGATCCTGCCGCCGGGTGCCGTCGTCGATCTGATGCTTGACGCGTACTGGACGATGAGCGCGCGAGATGCCGAGGAAGGTCGCACGGTGTTTGCGGGCACACAGCGCGGCGCGACGCGGATGGGGGAGCGGCTCAGCCCGTTGCCGATCACGATGGCTTCGGACCCCACCGACCCTCGGTTGCCGGTCGCACCGTTCGCCGTGGTGGCGAGTTCCGTGCCAGGGATGATGTCGGTCTTCGACAACGGCGCCCCGGTGGAGCGGGTTGAGTGGCTGCGCGAGGGTGAGTTGGCATCGTTGTTTCGCACCCGCGCGGGTATGCAGCGGGCCGGGCTCGAGGGGCCCATCCTCTTCCCGACTGAGAACGTCATCGTTGACGGTGGCGGCACGGCTTCGATAGACGAGATGATCGCGTCCACGAAGCGCGGTCTGCTGCTGACGTGTCTGTGGTACATCCGCGAGGTCGACCCGCAAACGCTGTTGCTGACCGGTCTGACGCGCGACGGCGTCTACTTGATTGAAGACGGCGACGTGGTGGGGATGGTCAACAATTTCCGCTTCAACGAGTCGCCCATTAGCCTGCTCAATCGCGCCACCGAGGCCAGCACCGCCGAGCATGTGCTGTGCCGAGAATGGAGCGACTGGTTCACCCGATCGGTCGCCCCAGCGCTGCGCATCCCGGACTTCACTATGTCCACAGTGTCCAACGCCTACTAGCTGAAGTGAGGCACGGGATCAACCAAGGTGATGCCTCGGTATTGAGTTCCACCCCGTTTTCGCGGAGCAGGAGCAAGAGGGTGAGGACCAAGAGGAAGGAGAAGACGAAGATGGTGGCGAGGGTGAAGACGGGGGCTGAGAATCCGCTCTAGTCGTTAACCCTGTTGCTCGGACGCCGACGTCGATTCATTTGCCATGGCGGCGGAGGCAGTTCGACGGTGCAGATCGTAAATTACTGTCGCGACGACGGTGAGCGCGATGAGGGGCAACACGAGGAAGACCATCGTTTGGCTGAACCCGGTCAAAGCGTCGTGCGCGGTGGCGTTCAATACGAGGTATGCCGTATAGGCCAAGTAGAGCGCGACAAAGAGTGCTCCCTCCCAGCGTTGCACCGTGAAGCCAGTAAAAACGATAGGCAGCACGGCCAGAGCGGCGGCGAGCATCAAAGGTATGTCGAGAGAGATTGCGGCAGGGGCGACGCTGATTCCACCGTTAGCGAAGAAGGCGGGCACAGCCAGGACAAGTCCGATGTTGGCGATGCAGCTTCCGACAACGTTACCGATTGCGATGTCCCGTTCGCCGCGGATCGCAGCCACCAGGGAGGTGACCAACTCGGGAAGAGACGTGCCGACCGCGACCACGGTCAGGCCGATCACGAGGCCGTCGACGCCGAGCGAGGTTGCAAGGTTGACGGCCCCGGTGACTAGCTGATTGGCACCGACCACGAGCAGCGCAATCCCGGCAAAGAGCAGCAGCAGGCAGGTCAGGACCTTGGGGGTCGAGGCCTCGTCGGAACCTTCGTTTGAGGACTCCGCTTCACGACGGCTCAGCACGATGGTGGAAGCGGTGTGGATCAGCCACAGCGCCAATAGCAGCAGGGCGTCGGTGGTGCTGATGACCCCGTCGAAAGCGCACGCAAGGAACACGATCGAAAGTACGATCATCACGGGGACGTCGAACCGAACGAGTTGCCTCTTCACCGCTAGCGGCAGGACGATTGCGGCCAAGCCGAGAACGAGCAGCACGTTGGCGATGTTCGATCCGACAACGTTACCCACAGCGAGGTCGGATTCGTCGCGCAATACGGCACCGACAGTGACCGCAAATTCCGGTGCCGAGGTGCCGATCGCCACAACCGTCAAACCCACCACCAGCGGGCTCAGACCCCATCGAGCGGCGAGCCCCGATGCGCCGCGAACGAGCAGTTCACCACCACCGACGAGCACGACCAACCCGAGAACGATACGTCCGATGTCGAGTGCGTCCATGGTTGTTGACCCTAGCTGTCCTTGGAGTTGTCCAAGAAACTGATGACCCGGGTTCGCAAAATTGTCTGCGGGGTGCAATCGTGGTCTAATCGTGGCTCGGAGGGGAGTATCCCGCCTTCGTTTCGTCGTCAATACGATCGGTCCATACCGATTCGGCGCAACGGGCCCGTGAGGGCTGGGAGAGACCTCCGGTCACGCCGACCGGAACCCTCGAATGGGGTCAGTTCCGGGGGCAGAAAAGGACTGGAAGACTATGGCAATTCGAAACCGACTTTTTAGCGTTGCTCGGCAAGCCAAAACGGCCATGAGCACCCACCAGGGCAGTATCGAGCGCGGAATCGACAAGGCCAGCGACCTTGCCAACCAGAAGACCGGCGCCAAACACGATGCCCGTATTCGTAAGGGCACGGACCACCTACGCACGGGGCTAGGCAAGATCACTGGCAATCCCACCAACCGGCCCGCGAGTGATCGCCCGCTCTCCGAAGAGCCCCACATCGAGGATGAAACCCGCAACGAGCCTGATGGTCGGGTCTAAATTCGAAGCACGGGGGCGATTGAGTGACGTGGTGTGGGATCACCCGTAGGTGGGATATTGCGGCCATCCAGCAGGGCTGTCTTCCCAGTCCTGCTGGCGGCCGTAGATAGTTCGGTCCATGATGTGCGCGGTGGGAAGGACGGCTTCCGTTCCCCGCTGGCCCGTCATGTAGGTGAGGTACACCCTGTCGCCATGACGTAGGTAGTAGGAGTAACCGGGCAGCTGACCGCTGGCACCGGAGCGGTCGACCTGGGTCCAACCCCAATCGTGGTGATAGGTCGTGTCATGTGACGAGACCCACGTGTGATCCCACCTGCGCTGGGCTCGCCACCGCTCAAGCTTTTCAACGGGAGCCTCGGAGATCATGGCGAAGGCAATGCCCTCTTCTCCTAGCCGGCCCATGTTGGCCGGCAAATTGTCGATCGCCCAAGTGCAACTCGGGCAGCCGTCCTCCCACGTGGGGCCGAACATGACGTTCTGCACGAGCAGCAGATAGTGGTCGTCGAAGAGGTCGAGCAGGGTGATGGGCCCATCCGCGCCCTCGAAGGGGTAGTTCGCGACTTCGACCATCGGTAGGCGACGTCGAGCGGCGGACACCTGATCGTTGAGCCGGGTGACCTCCTTCTCGCGCTCGACTTGCTGCCTTAGGGCTTCGTCGAAGGCAGCGCGGTCCACGGCGGGCGGTGCCACGTCCGGTTGGTCGTGCTTGGTTCCAAATGCGGCAGAGTCCATCTTCCGTAGTGTGCCGCGCAGTGGGGCCTCGCGCCAGAGTAGGAATTCCTTCGGGTGCCGGGGTCGAGCCCTGTTTCGCATCCTTCGATCCGTCCCACTCCGATTCCGTCGCGGGACGCTCCTAGCCGCGGATCAACAGCGCCCGAGTGTTTACGCCTGGCGCGTTGGCTAGGCGCGCGTCCAAGGTGAGGACTTGAGTGTCTAATGCCTCTGCGAGAGCGACGTATGAGGCGTCGTAGGTGGTGAGGTTGTCCCTGAGTTGCCATACGCGAGGTAGCAACGGACGATGCGGAAAGAGTGCGATGTCTAGGTCGCAGAGATCCTCAAAGGCGTCCGCCGAACGGGTAGCCGTCAGGTGGCCCTGCTGCGTGTAGCGGCGAAGCGTTTGAGCGACCTCGAGCGTAAACAACTCGGGCGCGTTGACCGTCCCCGCAGTCATGTGCTCGTCCACTGATCGCGCTCCAGCCAAGCCAAGCAGCCACGTCACCGCCGCCGAAGCGTCAAGAACGATCACCGATGGTCTCGATCGGCGCGGATGTCTGCCGCAGGATCCAGGTTTTGGCTGACCGCAGTGCGTGATCGCACTCGGTCCGAGAGCTCGCGCCGAGTTGGCCGCTCAAGGATGCGCTCTACCTCTGCGAGGAGATAGTCGGATATAGACATACCTTCCAAGGCTGCCCGCGCCTTCAACTGTCGGTGTAGAACTTCGGGGACATTGCGGATTTGGATACTGGACATGCTTGCAGCATAGATGCATGTGGCTTACATGCTCAGCGCCATGGACTGCTTGCCACCGTCGGCGGAGGTCTCGCCTGGACGTGCCACCTGCTGGATAAATCCAGGGGCCATGCCGTCATCACGCCACGATTCATCCACGTCAGTAGCGCTCGTCGTCCCGCATCTTCCGGAGGGCTTCGGAGAGGGATGGGCCGGGCGCTGGTGCGGGCAGTTTGACCACATGTGTCCGGGCGGGCTCCGCGAGCAACTGCTCAAGGGGAGGAGGGGCCAGCAGAGACGGCCGCGCCATGGGGTGCCCTGACGCTCCCCGCAGTGATGTAACGACGTGGGCGTAGTTGATCCGTTCCTGTTCGAGACGCACGGCGGTCCCGTGGACGTCACCGACCAGGTCGGCATACACCTGGGCCTCGGCGTCGGACAGACGCCCTAAATGCTCCCGCGACGGGCGCGGCTCGGCGACCCATTGTCCTCGGTGTGCAGCGAGCGTGGAGGCATCCATGAGCACCGACTCCACGTGCGCGAACGTGCCACGCAGCCGGTCGAGGATGACGAATCCGTGGGTGTCGATGTCGCCCCAGTAGAGGATGCGAGCCTCGTCCAGCCAGCGAAGCCGCGCCAACCTCAGCACGTCGAACCCGGCGCCGAACACCGCCAGCACGCCCGGCAGCGGCGGCAGGGCCAGGAAGGTGACCTCGTTTTCGACCACGAGCACGGCGGAGCACGCAGGAGCTAACTCCGCGAGCTCGTCCATCCGGACCGTGATGTCGCTCAGGGAAGTCCCCGGCAGCACACCGGTCCCATCGAGGCGCCGTAGCCGGATCCGGGAGGGCTTTTCGGCAAACCCGAATCCGCGCACGAGTCGGCGCCCACTGCCTGGCGTCCGTTTGCAGCCAACGGCTTCGAGCAGCTCGCCCAGTAGGCCTTCGCGTGCCTCGATGAACTTGGTGTCCACCCCCGGCACGTCGATCTGGCGCAAGTAGACGCCAGACCCGACTCGATCACGCAGCCACAGCACGGTCCGGACGACAAGATCCCATTCTTCGGTATGCCGCAACGCCCGGAGTGGGTGCTCAGCGGCCCACCGCGCGAGGCCTGGGTCGGCGGTGGCGGCCACCTCGAGCAGGCCCCGGTATGCCGTCACGCTGGCCCCGACTCGCAGGCGCGCAAAGGCTTGGTCGGCGGTGTCGAACCACACGGCTGCGGGGATTTCGTTGGTCCCGACCAGGCGCCCGCCGACCACCCGCATCTCCAGCCGCCATCCGGGCTGGCGCAGCGACGTCACCCAGGCTTGCACGGCGCCGAGGTCTTGACTGATCTCACGGGCGCCCGGTCCGCGCACCGGCACGCGGATCGGCTCCCACGGCGTGCCGCCGGCAAGGTGCTGCAGCAGATCGCCGCGGTCCCAGCGCCGCCGAAGGGCAGCCACGATGTCGGCCGGAGGAGTCCACGGCTTGTCACTCACCGCAGGGCTGCCCGGTCCGGGGCCGGGTTGGTGCGCTGCTCCCGATATTCGCTGATGGTCATCGTGTGCAGTCGCGATTTTGCTCCGCTGGGGTTGTCGACGTAGCCGACGCGCTCGACGAACGGCTCGATGACGTGGACCTTCTGCAAGGGCGTGACCACGAGCAACTGCAGCCCCAGGGTGTGGAACAGGCGCAGCGCATACCGAGTGGACTCATCGGACCCGCGGCCGAACGCCTCGTCGATGACCGCAAAACGGAACCGTTTCGCCGCCGGATCGCCGTCCTCCAGCCGGAACTGGTAGGCCAGCGAGGCTGCGAGGATGGTGTAGGCCAACTTCTCCTTCTGACCACCAGACTTGCCATCGGAGTCGGCATAACTTTCGTGCTCCTGCTCGGTCTCGCGCCAGCGCTCGGAGGCGCCGAACACCAGCCAGTTGCGCACGTCGGTGACCCGCTCGGTCCACACCTTGTCGGCGTCTGAGCGTCCTTCGCGGCCGCGGAACCTCGAAATGATGGCCTCGACCTGGGCAAACTTGGTCTCCGAGTACAGCTCGTCGCCGGTGCCGAAGGCGTCTTCGGTGCAGGCCCGTAGGTCGGCCCGAAACTCGCGGACCTCGATCCACGGGGTGGGGTGTTGCTCGAGCCGGATGTAGCGGTCGGGGTTGTAGTCGATGCCGCGCAGCGAGTCGTTGATGACGTCGATGCGCTCGGTGATGATGGCGACCTGTTGGTTGAGTTTGGCCTGGAAGGCAGCGATTTCGCGGATCGAGTTTTCGTTGAGGTAGCGCTTGAAGTCGCTCTCGAACCGTGGCAGGTCATCGCGGGCCACGCGATCGCGCATTTCGCGGTATTCCGGCAGCGCCGCGACGCTGGCGTCCTGCTCGGTGGTCTCCGCGGGGTATGCCGTCCGGAACTCGGCCATCAGCCGCTCGGCCTTGGACTGGGCAGTCCGTAGTCGCCCCGCGACCTCGCCGGAAAGGCGGTTGAGGGTGGCGGTGACCTGCTGAGCACGAGCAGGGATCGCCCGGGCCGCCCGACGACCGGTTAGTGCGGGCCCGAGGTCGGAGGCAGTGAGAGAGGCGGTGGCCCGATCAAGGGCCTCGTCGATCCCGTCCGGAGTCTGCTCGAGGGTGCTCGCCGCCTCGGTCAAAGCCGTCTCGATGTCGGCCAATTCAGCCTCGGCGGCGCCCATCTTGCGCTCGGCGCTGCTGCGTTCGGACTCGGCGGCAGCAATCTCTTCGCCCACCTGCAGGAGCTGGGTTTCGATCTGCGCCAGCTCCGCGGACTGCGTGCGTAGTTGCGCCAACTCGCGTTCGGTCTGGGCGACGCGGCGGGCGCTGGCCCACCAGTCGAGGTCGCGGGCATCGTCGTGCGCGAGCACCTGAGACAGTGCTAAGGCGCGTCGGGACAGCACGCGCCGTTGATCGGCGAGCCCGGCCCTGCGCTGCGACAGTGCGCCGAGCTCGGTCTGGAGTTGCTGCCCACGAGCCAGCAGGGCGTCCACTTTGGCCTGGTTGTCCCAGCCCAGGACATGATCGGAGACGTCCCCGAGGCGTCGCCGGTCGTCCTTCTCGTGCCGAGACCCGGACTTGACCTGGCCGGCGAGCGTGACCCCGCGGTGCGCCCGACGCAGCTCGGTCACCTCGGTCACGCACCGGTGGTCGGCGCGGTCAGCAAGCTCGCGGGTCGCCCAGTCCGCCAAGGGGCCGGGGCGGACCTCCAGTTTGCCGGCGAGGGTGTCACCCGCGGGCGCGACCGGCATGGCAGTCGCAGCGTGCCGCACCCGGTGGTAGACCAAGCGGCTGCCGAGGTGGCGCGAGTCGACCCACGCCGAGACCGCTTCATAGTGTCGGTCGGGCACCACCAACGAGAGGGCGAAACCGCGCAGCACCCGTTCGGCCGCTCCAGCCCACTGTTTTTCGTCCTCGCGCACGCTGATGAGCTCGCCGGCATACGGCAGGTCGTCCTCGCTCAGCTCCAGATCGACCACCAGCCGCTCGCGAAGCTTCAGCTGAGTCAGCGGGATGCTCGAACGGCGCCCGCGCAGGCTGACCAGCTCGTCGCGAATCTCGCGGGCGGCGGTGTCGAGGCGATCTTGCTCGACCGCCAACCCAGCCTCACCGGTCTGCGCCTCAGCGCTCTGCGCGTCCAGGAGCCCTTGCTGCTCCTGCGCATGATGGCGCACGGCTTCGAAGCGGTCGATTTCACCCATCGACTCCAGGCCAGCCTCGGTCAGCGCCTGTTCAAACGCGCGGTGCCGTTTGGCCCGGCCATCACGGTCGTCGGTATGCCGTTCCAGCGCCTCTTCTAAAGTCCCCAACCTGCCCCCGGCGTGCCCGGCTCGGGCGTCCCGCAGGCCCTGTTCGCGCGCTCGCAACTCGGTCAGCCGCTGGGTGAGTTCGTCCTTGCGGGAATGCCCCGTCTCGACCTCTGCCGCGCAGTCAGCGCGGTCGGCGCTGAGCAGGTCGTGCCGCAGGCGAGCTGCGGCATACAGCACGGCGTCTTGCTCCTGGCTCAGGGCCTCCAGGTCACGCTCGCGGGCATCGATGTCCTCACCGAGGGCCACGATGGGCTCCAGCATCCGCAACTGGTCGCGGGCGCGCAACACTGAATCGTGGGCGGCGCGTAGGTCCTCGAAGTGCTCGATGAGCGACTGCACGGAGGCTCGGGCGTCGAACGGCTCGAGCATGTGTGAGCGCACGAAGTCCGTGAGGTTGCCGACGGACTTCAGCGACACCGTCTGGTGGAACAACTCCATGGCTTGGCGTCCCGGTATGCCGAGGGCTCGGCGGAAGGCGCGTTCGTATTCGGGGAAGTGGTCCATCGGGGTCAGGCCGCGACCGCGCAGCCGTCGCCGCAGGTCGGCGATGTCGGTGCCGAAGTCGGCGAAGTCACCGGAAATGCTGAGGTCCGCATTGGCCACGACGTGGAAGCGGCGCGGCTGGCCGGTGGACTCCGCCGGCACCCAGAACACCTGAGCCAATGTGACGGTCTGGTCCAAGTATTCGTGCCGGAAGGAGGCCAGCAGCACCGAGTGGGAGCGATGGTCGCGAAGGGCCACCGGCCGCGACTGACCCGTCGTCTCGTTGCGCTCGGACTTGTAGTGGCCCAGCACGTAGGAGCGCAGACTCCGCTCGCGAGTGTCCGCGCCGGCTGCCTTGTTGTAGGAGATGCGCTGGGCGGGCATCAGCAGCGTCGTCAGCGCGTCGACCAAGGTGGACTTGCCAGAGCCGATGTCGCCGGTGAGCAGCGTCGTGCGTCCGTCGAGTCCGAACCGCCAGACGGCGCGGTCGAAGGTGCCCCAGCCGAGCACCTCGAGGCGGTGCAGCCGAAACCCGGGAAGGGCGTTGTCGGCGAAATCGAGGTTGAGCGCGAAGGTCATCGCTGCCCCTCCAGCGCTCGCGCGTAGTCGCTCAGCCGGGCGTCCAGTCCAGCCAGCCACTCGGCGTCGATGTAGGCCTTGATGATGCGGCGCACCTCATAGGTGTGCTCCTGACCGCGGACCTTGCGCACAAAACCGAGCTCGATGGTCTTGTTGATCAAAGCGTCGACGTCGGCGACGAGGCGCACGACGTTGTCCGAGGCCGGCAGGTGCAGTTGCATGAGCTCCACGATGGCGTCGCGGGTCAGGATCAGCCGCGGGTCTGAGCTGGAGGCGTCGAACTCGGCCAGCCGTTTGCGCAGCAACGCCAACATCAGGCTGACCCGCAGCGACAGTCGGTGCCGGGGCACCAAGCGGGGAATGTCGAGGTCGTCGTGCTCCATCTGGCGCAGATAGGCAAAACCCTCGGCTTCGTCCACTACCAAGTCCAGACCCATAGTGGCCATGTGGTCGGCGACCTGGGTGCGGTGGCGGTGCACTTCGTGCCATAGGGCCGCGTTGTCGTCCTGATAGACGACGCCCTTGAGCAACGGCACGACTACGTGGGTCAGCTCCAACCGCTCGCCGGTAGGCAGACGCCCCGGCGTGGATGGCGACGGTGACACGGACGAGATGGCCGAGCTCACGGCATACCTCCTAATCGGTGGGTCACGATGGTTGTCCCGGTTGTGGGCTAGCGGCGCGGTGGCGGACGTAACTCACGGCGGGCATGTCTGCGGTGCGCTCCGCACCGTCCTCAGGCTGCCACGCCACGTGGGCGCGCGCCTCATCGTCCAGAATGACGTCGATGCCGTCCTCGACGATCCCGAGGTAGGCCACCAACTCTGCCAGTCCTTGCTCTACCGGGTGATCGGCCAGGATGGCGTCCAGCTCGACCTGGCCGCGCCCGGCCAGGGCTGCTCGGACCTGCTGGGCCAGTCGCTGATGATCGACGTATTGCTGGGCAAACAACGCGGACGTATCCACCGCGTTGTCCGGATCGTCAGAGTCTTCGATGGCGCTGTCTAATCGGCTCTCCGCCGGGCGGGAATATAGCGGTCGCTCCAGCGGAAGGGTTAACCCAGGGGACAGCGCGTCCAACTCACTGACCATCTTGTGATCACCCGGCGGCAAGGTCAATGAGGTGGTCTCGATGCTGCGCAGCAGATCCATCACCCGCCGATTCTCCAGCCACACCCGATCGTCGAGGAATCGGCGCAGCTGGTCGGAGAGCTGGCGCACCGTGGCCTGGGTGCGGCCAGCGGCCACCAGCCAGTCGTGATGCACCCGGCGCACCCGCGGGTCGGGGTCGAGAGCCGGCATACGGTGCACCTGGGTGAGCAGTTCGGCAAGCTCATCCTGACGCTGCGAGGAGAGTAAAAAGTCGTAGAACGCGTGGAAGCTGCGGCCCTGATCCGACTCGGTGATGGAGTTGCGGTCACCGAGCACTTCATCGAGCAACTCGCCCTTGGAGCCGTCCCAGGCGGCGATCCGCCCCCGCATGCCGCGATCCAGCCCGCGGAACTTGGCCTCGACCTCGCGGAAGTCGGCGAGCAACTCGCGGGCCAGGGCGGAGAACTGTTGGTAGCGCTCGCGTTGTGCGGTCTCGCCGAGCACGTCGACCTGGCCCCGCTCGGCACGGGCGATCTCCTCATCGAGCCTCGCTCGCTCGGCGTGCAGTTGCGCCAAGCGCCGCTGCGGGTCGGCCTCGGAGCCGTGCACGATCTGGGAGAGCAGATCGACCAACGTGGCCAAGCGCGACTCGGTCCCGATGAACGCCCGCTCGGCCAACCCCTCGACCCAGGCGACAGCGCGCTCCAGGGCGGGCGTGGCCTCGACGTGCGGATCGTCGGAGTCGGCGGGGTAGTACATCCGCAGCCATCCGGCGGTCGTCCAATCGCTGAGGTATGCCGACGGGCTCTGCGGCAAGGCATCCTCACCGTGGACTTGACGCAACCCGTACAACTCGTCGTCCAGCAGACTGACCAGGTCGGACAAGGGAAGAGTGCGTGCGTTGTCTTCGACGAAGACCCGACCCAGGAACGCCAGGACGAGGGGAGCGTGCTGAGCGCGCAGCAACCGCCACGCGGCATGCCGCTCACGCAGCTCGCTGAGTGAGTCGTAGGTCAGCACGGTCGTCCCTCCTGCTCGATGCCCCCACCCTAAGCGCGGGTGCAGACAAGCCTCTGAGGTCACCGCTGCCTTGGTAAGAGCGGCCGTAAAAAGTACACAAACGACGGAGGATGGCCACGAGGGGGTCAGGGGGTCCGGATGACGTCGTGCTTCTCACGAAGCATCAGAAGGAGGCCGCGACTCCTCTCCTGGATGACGATTGGCGATAGCCTGAGCCCTGTGCGCGCCGACGCGGGTGTCACCGAGGGGCCTTGGTACCCGGTCTCGCGCGCCCAGCTTCGGCCCTCGCGGGTGGCGGTGAGGTGATGTCGGGGTGGATCGGGCCGACGCTCCCGGCGCAGTGGACCTGGCTGGCCGAACGGCCGCCGTGGGTAGGGCGGACTCGCGAGCTGGAGCAGCTGGAGCGGTGTTGGCCAGCCGTGGAGCACGGTGCCCGCCAGTTGGTCCTCGTTGCCGCCGAGCCCGGCGCAGGCAAGTCCCGGCTGGTGATGGAAGTCTCCTGTGCGCTGCACGCCCGGGGCGTCCCGGTCCTGGTCGGCCAGTGCACCTCCGACCTCGGGCTCCCGTTCGACCCCCTCGTGACACCGATCCGGGCTCTGCTCACCGACATGGAGGCCGGCCGCCTCGACCTCCCCGACGACCCCGATAGGTGCGATGAGGACACCCGTCGGTTGCTCAGGCTGCTGACCGCCGGGGAGTCACCCGCGACGACATCCCAGATGAACCTCGAGGCCCCGGCCCTGCGTGCGGTGCTCTCAGCGCTGGCTGGTGCGTGCGCCAGCGGTCCCGTGGTGCTGGTGCTGGAGGACCTGCACTGGGCGGCTGAGTCCGGTCTGCGAGCGCTGCGACACATCGTCGAGCGGTCAGCCGACCTGCCGCTCCTGGTCCTCGCCACCCATCGAGACACCCCTCCGGACACGACGGACGCCCTGTCGCAACTGACTACCGAGATGCTGCGATGGACCGGCACCCAGGTCATCCACCTCGAGGGACTCGGCGAGGCCGAGGTGTCGTCCTACCTGACCGCAGTCGGTGCCGGCGATTCCGAGGCCGTCGATCCGGTGGCGGCGGTGCTGTGTGAACGCACCGGCGGCAACCCCTACCTGCTGGGCGAGGGATGGCGTGACGTCCGTGACCACGGGGGTTTGGGTCCTTTGGCCAGTGGTCGGCTAGTCGTGCCCGGTTCGCTGCAGGTGCTCGTCCGCCAGCGGCTCAACCACCTGCAACCGGCCCACC
>JBBSVB010000020.1:0-14329 GCA_038233875.1 Actinomycetales bacterium
CGACGACTGTGACCTCGACGTCTGATCGCACGGCAACTGCGGCTAGTTGGGCCGACTCAATCGTGCGGCTGATGCGGCCCGACAAGTGCACCGAGACAATGTGGTCGACGCCGCGCCGCTGGGCCACGTCCCGATAGAACTCGACGAACTCACCCGGCGATGGCCCGGACGTCGTCACGCTCTGCTTGCCCGCGCGTAGCAACTCAGCAACCTGGGCACCCGTGATCTCGACGCCTTCGGCCAACGAGTCGCGACCCAGGACGACGTGCAGCGGAAGCACGTCAACGCCAGCCGCCGCCGCCCACGACTGAGGCAGGCTTGCGGTCGAGTCGGTAACCACCGCGACCTTCGAATCCGCGAGCCCCATCACGATTAAGCCGGGACGATGTTGACGAGTTTGGGAGCACGCACGATCACCTTGCGGGGCTCGGCCTCGCCGATCATGTCGCGGATGCGCGCGCTGCCCAGCGCCAACTCACGCAGCGCCGCCTCGTCGATATCGACCGGCACTTCAAGGCGATCGCGGACCTTGCCCTTGATCTGCACGATGCAGGTCACGGTGTCGTCGACCAACAACGCGGGGTCGGCAACGGGGAACGGTGCAAACGCGAGCGAGTTGTTGTGACCCAGTCGTGCCCACAGTTCTTCGGCCATGTGCGGGGCCACCGGTGCCACCATCTGCACCAACGGCTCGACCGCTGCGCGAGGCACCGAAGTGAGCTTGGTGAGCACGTTGTTGAGCTCGATCATCTTGGCGATCGCCGTGTTGAAGCGGATGCCTTCGTAATCGGTGCGCACCGCGTCGATCGTGCGGTGCAACGAGCGGGCGAGATCATCGGTCAGCGCGTCGTCGGTGGTTGACACGTCGCCGGTGTTCTCGTCGATGACGTTGCGCCACAGGCGTTGCAGGAAACGCTGTGAGCCCACGACGGCGCGGGTTTCCCACGGTCGGTACTGCTCTAGCGGGCCCATCGACATCTCGTAGACCCGGAACGTGTCCGCGCCGTACTGCTCGCAGATCGCGTCGGGGGTCACCACGTTCTTCAGCGATTTGCCCATTTTGCCGTGTTCTTGGGTCACCGGCTGGTCATTCCAGGTGTATGCCGAGGGTCCGCTCGAGGAGTCGGGATGCTCCACCACCTCGTCGGCCGGGACCGGCTGACCGCGGGTGTCGCGGTAGACGTAGGCCTCGATCATGCCTTGGTTAATCAACCGGCGGAAAGGCTCTTCGCTGCTGACGTACCCGAGGTCGTGCAGCACCTTGTGCCAGAAGCGCGAATACAGCAGGTGTAGCACCGCGTGCTCGACGCCGCCGATGTAGAGGTCCACGCCACCGGGGTCGGTCGAGCCCTCGGGCGCACCCGCAACCGGCTGATCGCGGGGCCCGATCCAGTACTTCTCGACCTCGGGGTCCACGGGCAGGTCGGCGTTGGCGGGGTCGAGGTAGCGCAGGTGATACCAGCAGGACCCGGCCCAGTTGGGCATGGTGTTGGTGTCGCGTCGGTACTTCTGCTGCCCCGCGCCCTCGCCCAGATCCAGCTCGACCTCAACCCACTTTCCCGCCCTGGCCAGTGGCGCTTCGGGCATCGAGTCGGCGTCTTGGGGGTCGAATGTGCGCGGGCTGTAGTCCGGCACCTCGGGCAACTCGACGGGAAGCATCGAGTCGGGCACGGCGTGAGCAACGCCGTCAACGTCCCAGACGATCGGGAACGGCTCGCCCCAATACCGCTGGCGACTAAACAGCCAGTCCCGCAGCCGGTACGTCACGGTCGCTTTGCCCGCTTTGCGCTCGACTAGCCACGCGATGATTCGCTCTTTGGCCTCGTCGATCCCCAGTCCGTTGAGGTCGATCTCGTCGTTGGCCGAGTTGATAGCCACACCTTCGCCGACGTACGCCTGGTCGTCGGGGTGATCGTCGCTGGGCTGAACGGTGCGCACGATCGGCAGGTTGTATGCGGTCGCGAAGTCCCAGTCACGCTGGTCCTGACCGGGGACGGCCATGATCGCGCCGGTGCCGTAGCCCATCAACACGTAGTCGGCGACAAACACCGGGACGTGCTGCCCGTTGACCGGGTTAGTCGCAAAGGCCCCGGTGAAGACACCGGACTTCGTTTTAGTGTCGGTCTGACGTTCCAGATCGCTCTTCTTCGATGCCGCGCGCTGGTATGCCGCCACGGCCGTTGCTGGGTTGGCTGCACCGCCAGTCCAGGCCGGGTCGGTGCCCTCGGGCCACGCATCCCCAGGGACGATCTCGGCCAGGCCCCGATATTCGGGGGCCACGACAGCGAACGTCGCACCAAAGAGAGTGTCGGGTCGAGTCGTGAAGACCTGAAGAGGCCAATCCCCCTGAGCATTCGGAATGCTGCGCGGCGTGGCAAACGTCACGGTCGCTCCGGTCGAGCGGCCGATCCAGTTGCGCTGCATCGCTTTGACCCGCTCGGGCCAGTCGAGTCGGTCCAGGTCGTCAACCAAGCGGTCGGCGTAGGCCGTGATGCGCATCTTCCACTGGCTCAGGCTGCGCCGGAAGACCGGGAAGTCGCCGCGCTCAGTCAGGCCCTCGTTGGTGACCTCTTCGTTGGACACGACCGTGCCCAAGCCCGGGGCCCAGTTCACCGGGGCCGAGGAAACGTAGGCCAGCCGGTAGGTGTCCAGAATGTCGGCGCGCTCGAGGCTGCTCAGGTCGGCCCAGGGGCGGCCCTGCGGCGTCGCGCGGCGACCGCTGTCGAACTGCTCAACGAGCTCGTCAATCGGTCGCGCGCGACCAGTGCCACCGCCCGGACGAACGGCCTCGTCGTCATACCAACTGTTGTAGATCTGCGTGAAGATCCACTGGGTCCACCGGTAATAGTCGGGGTCGATCGTGGCGAATCGGCGGCGCGACTCGTGGCCCAGACCGAGCTGACGCCACTGCTTGATGTAGGTCGCCATGTTGGCTTCGGTGGTCGAGCGAGGGTGCTGCCCGGTCTGCACGGCGAACTGCTCCGCGGGCAACCCAAACGCGTCGAAACCCATCGTGTAGAGCACGTTCTTGCCGATGGTGCGCTGGTAACGGCAGTAGACGTCGGTCGAGACAAAGCCCAACGGGTGGCCGACGTGCATGCCGGTGCCCGAGGGGTAGGGGAACATGTCCATGACCATGAGGCGGCCCCGGCCAGCACCCAGGCGAGGGTCGTCAGGCTCGGCCCACGGGCCCGCCGGGTTAGCCGAAGTGAAGGTGCCCTGGGTCTCCCAGTTGTCCTGCCAGGTGGCCTCGATCTGCCCGGCCATCGCCGCCGTATACCGGTGCGGTGGGGTGTCCTCGCTCATGTGTTGCGGTGTCCTTGCCCTCGAACGTGATGACTGTGACGCGTCGTGGATATATGTGTCAGGGCGCTACCCCATCTGGGATAACGCCCTGTCAACATCAGCGGTCAAAGACCGCTAAGAAAATCAGCCGAGCTTGGCAGCCTGCTTCGCCATCGCGGACTTCTTGTTGGCAGCCTTGTTGGCGTGAAGCACACCCTTGGTCACGGCCTTGTCCAACTTGCGCGAGGCATCGCGCAATGCTTGCTGCGTAGCGTCAACGTCGCCGCTGGTGTGGGCCTCGTTGAACTTGCGGATCCAGGTGCGCAGTTCAGACTTGTGCGCACGGTTGCGCTCGGTGCGGATCGCGTTCGTCTTGACGCGCTTGATCTGCTGCTTAATGTTTGCCACGAAGTATCTTCCTGCTTGTTTGGACTGACGTGTGTGCTTGCGGTGCTGCTGAGGTCGTTCGTCAACGTATGCCGACTGCGGGTTGCCACTGACGGCTACGGACGCGACCGCCCACGATACCGCCTCGGCTACGCATCACCAACCTGCGACCCCGTATCCTCCGCAGATGCCCTCTAGATCATCGTTTGAGCGCCTAGCGTGGCTCGTTCAACCAGGTTACGTCGCGGCCGAAGTGCTGATCGGCGTCGGCTTGGGGTCGCCTACTCGTTCCGCGACGACACCATCAGCGCACTCGGCACGGGCTACCCTGGCGTCGAACTTGAGGGGTATTCGTCGGTGCCGTGGGCCATGAACCTTGCCTTCATCGGTTTTGGGGCGCTGCAGGCGGTTGGCGCGTGGCATCTGCTGCGCGATCGGGTGAGTCGTCAGCACCAAGTGGTCGGCGGTCTGTGGGCGGTTGCCGGGTCGTTCTCGATCTTGGTCGGTTTCTTCCCTGTCGACAGCCACCCAGTGGTCCACACTCTTGTGGCCGTGCCCGTCTTTATCGCCCAGCCACTCGCGATCGTCCTTCACGCGAGGCTTCTCTCGCCATCCCGCATGCGGTCGGTGGGTATGACGCTCGGTGCTGTCTCTATTGCCGGTGCGGTGTCTTTTGGGCTCTTATTGAACAGCGAACAGTGGGGCGGTTTTGCGGAGCGCGCAGCGATTTGGCCGGCCAAGGCGTGGCTCGCCATGGCCGCAGCGGGGGCCCTGTCCCAAGCCCTGCGTCAGCCCGACTCCCCGAACTAGGAGTAGTGATCCGATGCGCTTCACGGATTACGACACCCGCCTAGCGGCATACGCCATCGTGACCGACGATGACGGTCACCTTCTTCTCACATGGTTTAACGGAAGCGCATTTGCGCAGCCCTGCTGGACCATGCCGGGTGGCGGAGTGGAGTTCGACGAGTCCATTGAGGACACGGTTATCCGTGAGGTCTACGAAGAAACCGGATTTCATGTCGACGTCGGCGACATCGTCGTGACCCACCACTTCACGGGAGCCGCGACTGCGGGTCGTCGGCCATTCCGCTCACAGCAGTTCATCCTCCACGCCACCATCAGGGGCGGAGAACTCGGCACGACCGAGAGCCGGGGTTCGACCGATTTCGCCCGCTGGGTGCCTGTTGCCGATATCCCGCTCCTCGGCCTGAGGGCGGATATCGTCGATCTGGCTGCAGACGTCGTCAGACGCGCCATCAGTTAAGTGAAAACCGAGTACGCGACCGACCTAGGCCACGTCGCTTCGACGCTGACTACTCTCTGCCCCGGATGCTTGGGCAGCGAATACGGATGCTCATGAGGGTGACGCTTCTGACAGAAGGCCAGGCCGACGCCCTGCGCGTGCAGCCGCTGTCGTACGACCGCCCCACTGATGGTGTGGACTCAGCAGACACCGGCCTGCGGCGTCTCGAACGCTCCCGCATCCTGAACCGCACCGACCTCGACGAGACCGCAACCGACCTGTTTTCGTGGCGGGTCCAAGGCCGGGCCGGCCTTCGGGTCGCGACCTCCGACATACCCCTGATGTTGGGGTCGGTAGTGCGCATGCGCCTAGGAATCGGGCCGTTGTCGATAGGGATCCCCTGCCGCGTCGTCGAGGTCATCAACGAGCCGAGACGCCGCGGGTTTAGCTACGGCACCCTGCCTGGTCATCCCGAAGTCGGCGAGGAGCGTTTCCTCCTGGAGCACCTCGACGATGGACGCATCAGATTCACAATCACAGCGCTGTCCCTGCCCGCCACTCGCGCGGCCAAATTCGCCGGTTCCGTTGGACGCGTTCTGCAACTGGGTATGACGATGCGCTATCTCAGGGCCCTCGGCGGGCTCTAGGAGTAGGCGACCGACGTACGCTGCTGGGGTGGAGCCAGACGTCTTACTTGTGGGTTGCGGCGACCTCGGCGCAGATATTGGGCTCCGTTTATCTGCGCGCGGACACCGCGTCGCCGCGATCCGGCGACGTGCAGATCTTGTCCCACCACCGCTGATCGGTATCGCCGCAGATCTGACGCGCGATGCCCCCACGCTTCCCGAGCTCGACCTTCGATATCTCGTCGTTGCGCTGTCGGCCAGCCCACGCACGGAGGAGTCCTACCGGGCAACGTATGTCGACGGGCTCGGGCGAGCGCTCGATGCCCTTGAACAGAGGGGACAGCAACCGACGCGGGCCGTGCTCGTCTCTTCGACCGGTGTCTTCGGGACCGACAACCCGAGCACCATTTTGACCGAGAAAACCAAACCTGAGCCCAGCGACGGGACCGCCCGTGTGCTGCTCGAAGCCGAGCAACTCTTCGCTTCTCGCGTCCAACACGGCACGATCCTACGGCTGTCGGGGCTCTACGGCCGGGGTCCTGCCCGCTTCGTCGACCAGGTCAAGCGAGGAGAAGTCACTGACCCGAACCGCTGGACCAACCGGATTCACCGCGACGACGCCGCCGAGGCCACCGTGCACCTCCTCACTCAGGCCGAGCCCCCAGCGCCTCTCTACATCGGCACGGACGACGAGCCCTCCCTCCTCGGCGACGTGGCGGCATACCTTGCACAGCGCCTAAACCTCCCGACACCACCAGCAGCCAATCCCTCGCGTGCCCACGGCAAGCAGCTCTGCAACACCCTGTTGCGCAACACCGGTTGGACCCCGAAATACCCCACCTTCCGCGAGGGGTATGCCGACTATCCAGGCGAAGAATAGGTCTACAACATCCGCATTGAACTCAAAGAATCGGACCCGCAGGCTCGCTAGGCTCACGCCATGACCATCACCCACGTTGCCCTCATAGTGCTTGGCTTACTCGCCTTGCTCTATGCCTACTTCGGCATGTCGCGAAGCAGATTGGCTAGCCGCAAGCGCGCCCCGGAGGGCAGCCTGGACCAGCAGTCGCTGATCGAGCCCGAGCCTGCGTCGGCTTCGGAAGACCTGGGTGAGGTCCACGCGGCTCTGGCACGTGGCGAAATGGTGGTGGCGGTCAAGGCGTATCGCGACGCCACCGGAGCGGGGCTCCTCGAATCCAAGCAAGCCGTTGGCCGACTCGTCGAAGGCGGATCAGCGACGGGGAGCCAGACGTGAGCGGACACACCGAGGGAGGAAAAGTAGTCGTGTCGCCGGCCTCGCACTGGGCGGTCCGTTTGTAGCACTCGCCTACGCGACCGGTGTTAACGTCGCCAGCAGGGACTGATCACCGTTCTGGCATCACCGGAGCCATCGTCACCTCAGAGTTAGGCTCACGCAATGAATTTCTCCCTTACCGAGGCTGCACTTCTACTCTTGGTTGTCTCAGCCCTCGTGTGGCTGCTCGCATCGCTCAGCCAGTCGCGGAGTAAAGACAAGGCCGCCCTACGTCGGGTGGAAACGAATTGGATGAGGTACTTCGGGCGACCGGCGCGGAGCCGATAGCCGACAACTTGGCGGAGGTCCACGAGGCCATTCGCCGCGGAGAAACGATCCGTGCCATCAAGGCATACCGCGAAGCGACTGGCACCAGCCTGGTCGAGGCCAAACAAGCCGTGGACCGACTCACCGAAGGCGGATCTGCTCGTTAGCCCCTTGAAGCCACTAAGGTTTCAGTCGGTCACCGTCGGTAGGCTTCGACACCCGATAGTTCGACTACCCCATTCCTTCCTGACTGATTAGGACCTGACATCGCACCGGACCTCAGCGCCCCACGTGCCATTCAGCTCAGCAAGGATGGCAGCGTTCACGTCACGAACGAGCGGTTCAACACGATCTCGCACCTCTTTGGCGCATGCTTTGCGCTGCTCGGTGCGGGCCTGCTGATCTCCCAAGCCGCAGTGCAGGGTGATCCGTGGAAGATCGTCGGGATGAGCGTCTACGGCGCGTCGCTGGTCATGCTCTTCACGACCAGTTCGCTACATCACGGGCTCGACAGCACGCCGAGGGTCAACGAAGCACTCCGCACTCTCGACTATGTATCTGTCTTCTTATTGATCGCCGGCACCGTCACCCCGTTGACGCTCGTGCTGGTGCGCAACACCTTCGGGTGGACGGTCCTCGGCGCGGTGTGGGTTATCGCGATCGTGGGCATCGTTCTTCGTTCGGTATGGCGCAAGGTCCCGAAATACATAACGAACACGCTCTACATCACGCTGGGTTGGATCACGGTTGCGTTGATCGGCGCGGGCATTTCACTCCCGGTTGGCGCATTGGCCCTGATGGCGGCGGGCGGCCTCGTATATAGCGCCGGCTTCGTCATCTTCGTGATCGAGCGGCCCAACCTTCGACCAGGCATCTTTGGCTTTCACGAACTGTGGCACTTCTTAGTGCTCGTCGCGGCGGCCCTGCACTATCTGATGATCTACTTCTACGTCCTGCCAAGGTAGGGGGTAGGCAGCTGCCTACCCGAGCCACCAGTAAAACGCTGCCACCCCGAGGAGTAAGACAGCCAGCGTGATCAGCGCGCCCCTGGCCGTGCTCATGAACGAAGGCCAAGGAAAGCCATTGGCCTGAGCGTCCATCTGATCGGCGAGGTTCATGTGATACGACTTTTGCAGCCCCGGGTGAGCGTTTTCACGGTGGGACGTTTCTTCTTGTCCTGAGTCATACATCTTCGCCATGACTGCCTCTCCCCGGCGACACCATTGCCGCTAGATCGTCAGTATGCACCTGGCCGCTGCTATCTGTCACCGCGTTCGGCGCAGATGGTGCGGACTGCTTTCTCGACCGCATACTCCGGTGCTCGTGAGACGGTGTTACCCGTCCGCAAGCCACCTTTGACCTCGACATCGGCGGCAGCCACCGCTTCGATTGCCCGACCCAACCGCGGTCCATCCCAGCCCTGGGCCACGCGACGTGCCTGGTCAACCTGCCACGGCGCCATGCCGAGATCTTTGGCCACCGAGGCCGCGCTCGCCCGACCTGCGGCACCGACTCGCCCGACTTGGCGTAACTGCATTGCCAACACCGCAATGATCGGCACCGGGTCCAGCCCACCGGTCATCACGTGCCGCAGCAACCGCAGCGCTTCGCCCTCATCGCCGGCCAAAGCAGCGGCCGCAACCTTGAACCCGGTGGTTTCGACCTTCTCACCGTAGTACGTCTCGACCTCTTCGACCCCGATCAGGCCGGTGCGATCCCGCATCAACTGAGCACAGGCCCCGGCCAACTCGCGGACATCCTTGCCCACGGCGTTAACCAGCGACGTCGCCGCCTGCTTGTCGATTCGCCGGTGGTTGTCTTGGAACTCCCCCATCACAAACGCGTGCTTATCCCCCTCGGACTTCAACGCCTTGGCTTCAAAGAGCCGTGCGCCGCTCTTCTTCAGCGCATCGAGCGCCCGCTTCCCGCGGTTACCGGTCTTATGACACACCACCAACGTGACGTCATCGCTCGGAGCACCCAACAGATTGACAACATCCTCGATCAGCGTGTCGTCGGCTTCGTCCAGGTCGTTGACGACCAGTACCTTGCGCCCGCCAAACAGCGACGGGCTGGCGTGCATCGGCAGATCACCGGCCACGTACGTCTCGGCGCGTAGCGCGATAACCTCGACGTCAGGGTCATCTTCACGGGCAAGCGCGATCACACTGTTGGTGGCCCGCTCGGCGAGAATCTCCTCCGGGCCACTGACCAGGGCGTACGCCGGGGGGCCGGTCGGGCTCATACCTGCCCGCTCATGTGGCCGCCACGACCAAGCCGAGCTGATTCATCCTCGAAGTGATCAGGTCGGGCGCCAACTCGAGGTGCTCGGCGAGGTCCTCGATCGGCACGTCGGCCTCGATACCTTCACGGAGTTCTTCGTCTTGCTCTTCGGTCCACGCGTGCCCGCCTGTGACCGCAGTGCGCGGCGATCGAGCGACGGGCGGGTCGACGGCGACCGGTTTTGACTTTGCCTGTAAGGGCTCAGGACGTGCCTGCACCGGCTCAATGGCCGGAGCCTCAGCGTCCAGTCGTGCCAGCGCGCCCAAAACCAGCTTGGTGTCCGTCGTCGGCCAGAACGGCGGCAGCGACCTTTGCAAGAACCCGGCGTAACTCTTGGTCATCATCCGAGAATCCAGCAGAGCCACGACTCCCCGGTCGGTGCCGCGCCGGATCAATCGACCTGAGCCTTGGGCTAGGCGCAACGCGGCGTGGGTGCCGGAAACGGCCATGAAGCCGTTGCCGCCCATCCGCGAGATCGCTTCGGTGCGTGCTGCCGACAAGGGGTCGTCGGGACGCGGAAACGGGATGCGGTCGATGATGACCAGTTGGCACGCCGAGCCCGGCACGTCCACGCCCTGCCACAGCGACATCGTGCCGAACAGACAGGTCGACGCCTTGGAGGCGAACTGTCGCACCAGCGTGGGAGTTTGGTCATCGCCCTGACAGAGCACCTCGATGTCTGTGCCTTTGAGTCGCTTGCGCATCTCCTCGGTGGCAGCCTCAGCGGCGCGCCTCGAACTGAACAAGCCCAGCGTCCGCCCTCCGGCAGCCCGCACCAGGCCTTCGATCTCGTCGAATACCTTGGGCCCGGCCCCCTCCCGGCCAAGCGGCGGAAGGTGCGATGCGACATACGCGATGGCCTGTTGGGGGTAGTCAAACGGACTGCCCACATCAAGCCCGGTGTATGCCGGGGCTCCAGCGCCACGCAAACCCAGAGTCCCGGCGACGGCGTCGAATGAGCCGCCGAGTTCGAGGGTTGCTGAGGTCATCACGACGGTGCGGTCGCCGAAGACCTTGTCGCGGATCATCATGGCGACGCTCATGGGGGCAACCTTCAGCGTGGTGTTGCCGCGCTGGTCCTTGGCGATCCACGCCACGTCGAGCTCGCGCTCTTCGAGCAGTCGCTCCGCAGCATCAAAGACTTCGTCGATGCCAGAGCGGGCAACCTGACGGGCACCGTCAGCGGCGGTCGATGAGTCGCCCTTCAACTCGGACTGCAACCCGCGCGAGGCGTCCCGGACCGCAGCCAGTGCGCGGGTCATGGCCTCCGGCATACCTGCCGCGAGGCGCCCTTCAGGCAGGGTGTCCATCACGACTTGGAAGTCCTCAGCCGCGTCAGTCAGCGAATCAACTGACCCGTACTTCGACGCCCGGCGAGCCGACGCCCCGACAGTGCCTGCGGTCATCTCATCGGTGATCGTCGAGGTAACGCGGTCGGTGAGTTCGTGACCTTCATCAATGATGAGCAGGTCGTGCTCGGGCAGCATGTGCCGACCCTCGAAGGCGTCGATGGCCATGAACGCGTGGTTGGTGACGATGACGTCCACGTCGTGAGCGGCAGCTCGGGTGACCTCGACGTAACACTCTGTGGCCAACGGGCACTTGGACCCC
Organism: Actinomycetales bacterium; assembly: GCA_038233875.1. Taxonomy (GTDB): domain Bacteria; phylum Actinomycetota; class Actinomycetes; order Actinomycetales; family Dermatophilaceae; genus Ornithinicoccus. Next base: position 11,000 of record JBBSVB010000020.1, read on the forward strand.
AAGCACTCTTTGGCACTGACCGAGACTTGCCGCCAAGCCCGGTTACTGACGCCGGGGATGAGTTCGTCGCGGTCGCCGGATTCGGTGACCTCCGACCAGTCGCGCAGCCTGGTGATCTCGGCGCCCATTTTGGACCGCTGCTCGTCGACCGCACCGACGGACATCAGGGAGTCGGCATCCTCGTCGGGAAAACCACCGACCAACTTGTGCTTGCACAGATAGTTGGATCGGCCCTTGACCAGCGCAAACGTCGGCTCACGACCCACCAGCGGGCGTAGCGCTGCCGATATGCGTGGCAGGTCGCGGTCGATGATCTGGGCCTGCAGAGCCAAGGTGGCGGTGGCGACGACGACGGGCTTGCCGGTGGCCATCGCGTGGGCGATCGCGGGAACAAGGTAGGCCAGGGACTTCCCGGTGCCGGTCCCCGCCTGGACCAGCAGATGCGTCTCGTCTTCGACGGCGTCCCGCACGGCTTTGGCCATCTGCACTTGCCCCGGTCTGGTCGCGCCGCCGACTGAGGCGACGGCTGCCTCGAGGAGGGCATCAAGGTCTGCAGGCATGCTCACCAGGGTATGCCGTTTCGCAGGCGCGCTGGTCGCTCGTCCCCAGACGTTTCGCCCGCTCGCCTCACCATCGAGGCACCTGTGGATAACAAGCACAGCCACGTGCCGCGATGGGCTTAGATACTCGGATGCGACGAACGGTGACTGTGCTGTCCCGGACAGCCTTAGCTGGCTGCCCACGCGTCTCTATGTGCCCCGCCCCTTACCTACCGGTCCCGTGAACGCGACCGCTGCAGGGCTCGACTAGCGATTGGCGATTCCCTCGGGCGCACAGATGAAGTGGGCCACCAGCGCGGTCCAGCCCGTCTGGTGAGAAGCGCCCAAACCTTCGCCATTGTCGCCGTTGAAGTACTCACTGAACGTCGGGTGCACATCCCACAAAGGCCCACGGGGGTGATGCACCGGCACACTGGGCGCGCGACCGTCGGGGCCCGGTCGGAACATCGAGACCAACCGGTCCTCAACTGCTCGGGCCACGTCGGCCAGCGACAACCTCACACCCGAACCCGTCGGGAACTCGACCTCCTGGCTGGCACCGGCACCTCGTCCGTACACCCGCAGCGCGTCGGTGAGCAAGGCGTTAACGGGCAGCCAGATCGGACCACGCCAGTTGGAGTTGCCGCCAAACATCCCAGTCTGAGACTCACCGGGCACGTAAGACAGGTGCAAATCCATGCCGTCGACCTTTGCGGCCACGCCGTCGCGGTGCATTGCCGACAATGAGCGAATGCCGTGCGGCGCCAAGAACTCGGCTTCGTCGAGCAACGGCCGCAGCAACGCGCTCCACTGACCTTTGGACACCATCGACAGAGTCCGTAGCGCCTGGCCGTTGTGGTTGGTGTGCAGCAAGGAGTCGGCCAGCTCGGGCCGACGTTGAGTCCACCCTTGGAAGAAGTCGGTCAGGTCAGGTAGCTCGGTAGCCACCCAGTTGGGCACCAACGACACCGCAGTCAGCGGCAGCAAACCGACCATCGAACGGACCGGCATACGGTGCGCATTGCCGGCGGTATCGACAACAACGTCGTGGAAGAACTCGTCGTCGCTGCTCCACAACGCTGAGTGTTGCGACCCGAAGTCCTCCATGGCCTCGGAAATCGACAGGAAATGCACCAGGAATTTGGTGGCGACCTCGTCCCAGGCCGGGTCTTCACGAGCCAACTCCGCACTCATCCGCAGCATCTTCAGGCAGAACATGCCCATCCACGCGGTCGCATCGGCCTGCTCCAAGCGTTGCCCATCAGGCAGCGGCTCAGAGCGGTCAAAGAGCCCGACGTTGTCCATCCCCAGGAAGCCGCCCTCGAAGACGTGCGATCCGTCGGCGTCCTTGCGGTTGACCCACCAGGGGAAGTTCAACATCATCTTGAGCACCAGCCGCTGCAAGAAGTCACGGTCCCGGCAGCCGTCAATGGAGAAGACTTGCCAGGCCGCCCACGGGTGCACCGGCGGGTTCACGTCGGAAAAGTTCCACTCGTATGCCGGCAGCTGGCCGTTGGGGTGCATCGACCACTCGCGACACATCAGCAGCAACTGCTCTTTGGCGAACGCAGCATCGATGTGTGCGATCGCCACACAGTGGAACGCCAGGTCCCAGGTGGCAAACCACGGGTACTCCCACTCGTCCGGCATCGAGATGACCTCGGAGAGGTTGACGTGCTGCCAATCGGTGTTGCGGCCCTGGTGTTTGATCGCGCGCTCCGGCGGAGGAGGCGGTTGCCCAGGGTCACCGGCCAGCCAGCGCGGCACGTCATACAGATAGAGCTGCTTGCCCCACTGCAGCCCGGCGAAGGCTCGGCGCGCAATGTGCACGTCTTCATCGCTGGTCCCCTCGGGAATCACGGACGCGAAGAACGTGTCCGCCTCTTCGCGCCTTGCCTTGAGCACCTGGTCAAACGATTCCGTACCGTCTGGGCAAGGTTGCGCGTCACTATGGCCTGCGATTTCCCCCGATTCGGCGGCATAATCTTGCCCAGGCGCGGGGTGGGCGGCGCTCAGACGCAGCCGCGCCGTCACGCTCTCCCCCGGCGCGACCTGGTCGAAGGCCCACCACAGGCCGGCCTTGGTCCCCGCACCCTCAGGGTTGCCCAGACCTGCATCTCCGCTCAGCACGGCTGCGTTGATCACGTCTTTCGGGTATGCCGTCTCCTGCCCAGCCGCCGCGTCGTCGCCGTAGATATCGATCAGGTTGGATTCGTTGTCGCAGAACACGAGTTGCGGCAATCCCGCGGTGGGGTGCCGGTCAGCGCGCAGTCTCATGTGGCCGAGTTCGTGATGCTGCGCCAGTACATCGGCATACTCACCGCTGGACTCGCCCCCACGCTCGCCGTCAGCCCACAGGCGAGGCCGGCGAGCATCGAGCCCCCACGACCACGTGTTGCGGAACCAGAGCTGCGGGATCAGATGCAATGGCGCAGCGACCGATCCCTGGTTGGTGGCGGTGATCTCGATGCAGATGTCGCTCGGTGATGCCTTGGCGTGCACGACCTCGATGTCGAAGAACGCGTTGCCTTTCAACACTCCGGTGTGACTGAGCTCGTACTCCGGTTCCATCGGACTACGCGCGGCGTTGACGGCCAGCAGATCGGCATACGGGAACGCAGCCTGCGGGTATCGATAGAGCCAGTGGGCGTAACTGTGAGTGGGCGTCCCGTCTATGGCCCACCAATACTCTTTGACGTCCTCGCCGTGGTTGCCTTGCGGGTTGGTCAGGCCAAAGAGACGTTCCTTGATGCGGTCGTCCAGCCCGTTCCAGACCGCCACCCCGATGTTA
>JBBSVB010000021.1:0-13827 GCA_038233875.1 Actinomycetales bacterium
CGGGCCGACGCTGGGGCTGCTGACGGAGCGGGTGCGACCCGACGACACTGCCGGGGCCGTCCTCGACCGGCTGTCGCACGCCGGTGCCAAACTCCTGCTCGACAGTCTTGACGCCTTGGAAGCAGGAACCGCAGCGCTGCAACCACAAGCGGGTATGGGGGTCAGTCACGCCCCCAAACTCAGCGTTGAGGATGCGCGGATCAACTGGGCACGCCCGGCGTATGCCGTGGACCGCCAGGTCCGCGGGTGCACGCCCTCGCCGGGGGCGCACACGACGCTGCGGGGTCAACGACTCAAGATCTATCCCGTGGTGCCGATCATCGAGTGCGGCGACGGGTCGCAAGAGCCCCAACCCGCGCCGGGGGAGTTACGAGTCAGCCACACCGAGGTGTTGGTGGGCACCGCTCAAGGGTGCGTGCGGCTCTCGCAGGTCCAGCCGCCCGGCAAGCAACCCATACCTGCCGCCGATTGGGCGCGCGGTGCACAGCTACAGCCCGGCGATGCACTAGGAGCAGACAACTAATGGCACCAGAGCGCCGTCGCTCCGTCACCCGGCCGGCTGATCGGGCCACCGCCAGCGACCCGGCCCGACTGACGGCATACCTCACGATGCGAGCCGTGGATCTTGGTGCCTACGCCAACCTCGAGTTGCCGATCCAGGTGCGCGAGGCCCGACTGTCCACCAGGGACGCTGCCTTTGCCACCGAGCTCTGCTACGGAACGCTGCGGATGCAGGGCCTGTACGACGCGATCATTGCGGTTGCCGCTTCCCGCGAGGTATCGACCATCGACCCACCTGTGCTGGCCGTGCTGCGCCTCGGCACCCACCAAATCGTCAACATGCGGGTCCCGGCGCACGCGGCGGTCAACGCCAACGTCGCGCTGGCCAGGGGAGTCATCTCCCACGGAGCCGGCGGCTTCGTCAACGCCGTGCTGCGCCGCGTCACCGAGCGCGAGCCCGCCGAGTGGATCACCGCCGTCACTGCCGAGGCCTCCGACGCGATCAGTGCGTTAGCCATCGAACATTCTCACCCCCTGTGGGTGGTGCGCGCCCTGCGAGCGGCCCTGCTGATTCACGCCGTCAGCACACCACAGTCCATCAACGCCGACCTCGCAGCCTTGCTGCGGGCGCACAACACCCCGGGCCTGTTGACGCTGGTTGCGCGCCCGGGTTTGGTGAGCGAGGACGACCTGCCCGACGCGACGCAGTCTGCGGCAGCTCCCACGGCCTGGGCGTTGCGCCACGGCGACCCCGGGGACCTCACCGCGATTCGGGACGGGTCAGCCGCCGTCCAAGATGCTGGCTCTCAGCTCGTGGCCTTGGCTTTGCTCGGTGCGCAGGTAGAAAACGACGCCGGCCAGTGGCTCGACCTCTGCGCGGGCCCCGGCGGCAAAGCCGGCCTCCTGGCGGCCGGCGCTCTGCAGTGCGGCGCGCACCTGCTGGCCAACGAAGTCAGCGAACACCGGGCCGAGCTCGTGCGGCATACGCTGCGCGCGGCCGTTGCTGCTGGAGCAGACGTCGAGGTCACGGTCGGTGACGGCACCGAGATCGGCGAACAGATGCCCGACCACTTTGATCGCGTGTTGGTGGATGCGCCGTGCACCGGGTTGGGCGCGCTGCGCCGTCGGCCCGAAGCGAGGTGGCGTCGTCAACCCAGCGACCTCACCGGGCTGGCCCCTTTGCAACGGGGGCTGCTGACCTCGGCGTTGCGGGCCACTCGCCCTGGCGGAGTCGTGGTCTACGCCACCTGTTCACCGCACGTCGCCGAGACCACGGTTGTCATCGAAGACGTTGCGAAGGCCTTCGGGGATGTGGCTATCGAGGATCTCCGACCGTTCGTTCTCGCGCGTGATGGCAGCGCGTATGGCGACCTAGGCCCGGGTCCGGGGGCCCAGTTGTGGCCGCACCTACACGACACCGACGGCATGTTCATGGCGCTGCTGCGCCGCACCTGAGCGCTCCCTTATCTGCCGCGCCGACTACGCTAGAAGGCGTGGTTATGCAGATTAGTCCCAGCATCTTGTCCGCCGATTTCGCGAACCTGCAGCACGAGTTGGAGCGGATCGACGCTGCCGACTGGGCTCACGTTGACGTTATGGATGCTCACTTCGTGCCCAACCTCACTCTCGGTCTGCCGGTGGTCGAGGCCTTGGCCAAGGTCAGCCCGATCCCGCTGGACGCCCACCTGATGATCGAGGACCCCGACCGGTGGGCCCCGCAGTATGCCGAGGCCGGGGCCTCCTCGGTTACCTTCCACATCGAGGCTGCGAAGGATCCGGTGGCGACCGCGCGGGCCATTCGGGCCTGTGGTGCCAGGGCCGCTTTCGCCCTCAAACCGGGCACTCCGTTTGCGGCCTACGCCGACCTGTTGCCCGAGGTCGACATGGTCCTGGTCATGACGGTGGAGCCTGGCTTCGGTGGGCAGTCCTTCATGGCCGACCAAATGCCCAAGGTGGCGGAGGTCGCTGATGCGGCCAAGCGAGTCGGTGCCGACGTGTGGATCCAGGTCGATGGTGGAGTATCGGCCGACACCATCGAGCAGTGCGCCGCCGCGGGTGCCGACGTATTCGTAGCGGGATCGGCCGTCTACGGCGCCGATAGCCCCGCTTTGGCGATCAAGAAGTTACGCGGCCTCGCTCAACAGCATGCTCCCCAACACCCTGACCAGCACTGAATTCAATGGCACCCAAACAATCCGCCCCCACCGGCGGCACGGCATACGCACCTTTCAAGCCGCGTCGCGGTGCCTGGATGGCGCGCGCCTGCGCCCTCGCGTGCGTGCTGGCTTTCACCTTCCTCGCGCTGACGACACCCGGCACCGGCGAGGTCGGCTGGAGTGTGCCGGACCGCGTCATGACAATCCTCTTTGGCTTGGCGTTGGGATCGCTGCTGCTGCGATTTGCCTCCCTGCGTGCCGTGCCCACCCAGACGGGCTTGCGGATCGTCAACTTAGTCCGCCGCACTGACCTTGAGTGGGCCAGCATCGTCAACGTGGGTTTCTCCGGAGGCTCGCCATGGGTGGTCCTCGAGCTGAGCGACACCGAGGAGGTTGCGGTCATGGCTATTCAGCGCTCTGACGGTGCCTTTGCTACCCAAGAGGCCTCACGGCTCGCAGCCCTCGTGGCGCACCACTCCGCCGCGCCGCCCCACAGTTAGGCACGCACGGCCTCACCTAGGCGACCGCAGGCCCGCTGTGACTATTCATCCCGGCTTCTGCGCGGGCCCGGGTCCAGATCGGTGCGGGTCGCTGGCACGCGGTCGGTGGCCTCCGCAGCGGACAAACCGGTGAGTCGAAGCAGGTCAACCACGGTGGAGCGGACTTGGGCGCGCATCACTTCCGCCGACACCCCGGCCTTGCGCACGGCCCAGGTGGAGCGTCGGGCCAGATTGACCAACTCCTCCCGTGCCTGCACCGCGTCTCTACCTTCGGACAACTCGTCAGAGATATACGCCGCAGCGAGGGCCAGCTCGTCAACGAGGTCGATGTAGGAGTCCGGCATGTGCTCACCTTCGATGACGCACACCTCGGCGCGCCGTATGAGCACCCGGACGTTGCGGATCGCCAGGTCGAGGGGGAAGAGTAGGTCGTCAATGATCTGCACGCTGGTGCGTTGCCTGCGACGCAGTGGTGCCACGCGAGCCAACGCCAACCCCTCGGCGGCGGCTTCCTCGAGATCGACCATTTCAGGTTGCAGATCTCGGGCCGCGTCCAACGCGGCCGCCAACGTGTCGGCGTCGCGCTCGCGCAGCCCGATGGCGCACTGCCCTAGCGCCATCGCGAAATGCTGTACTACGGCTGCAGCCTTCTCCCTCGGTCTGCGCAGCGGGGAGCCAGACGGGGCCGCGACCGTGATGATGATCGCCACCAGCCCGCCGACCACCGCGTCGATCCAACGTCCGAAGGCTTGCCCATCACCGGTGATCAACGTCGCCACGATCACGCCCTGCGTTCCTGCTTGCAACATCAACAGTTGGCCGGCTCCCGCTAGCACCGCCAGCGACATAGCGACGATGCACACTGCGGCGATCTGCCAGATCCCCACCCCGAAGAACTGCACGAATACGTCGCCTACCAGCACCCCGATCGCCACACCCACGGTCAACTCGATGGCGCGGCGGACTCGGTTGCCGTAGGTCAGTCCCAGGCAGATCATGGCGGTCACGGGCGCAAAGAAGGGGATGGGGTGGCCTAGCAGGTCGTGGGCCACAAACCACGCCGCCGCAGCACCGAAGGCCGCCTGCAGGATGATCGGCAGTCGAAAGCGCAGCCGTTCACCGCGCCGCAGCCACGCCGTTCGGGACACTCGCATCCCGAACGTCTGCGCCAGCGCGGAGGCCGATGTGCGGGGGTTGTGCCTCACCCGGTCTCCTCGAGGGGTGCAGACGTGTCGTGGACGAGGTCGTACCCGCACGGTGCGACCGGATAGGTGTCCGGTCCGAAGAGGACGACTTCTTGCGCAGCCCAGCGCGCCGCGTGGGGAGCGTAGTCACCCTGACCCGTTCGTGCGCAGGCGCGATCAAGTCGCTGGCGTGCGGGAGCGTGGACCCACACGGTGACGGAGAAGTCGCCCCTGCAGGCGTGTGCCGTGGAGCCGACTCCTTCGATGACCACCACGTCAACATCGGGCACGTCAACGAGGTCTCCGGGCTGCTCAGCATCCCAATCCCAGCGACGGTATGCCGCCGGGCTCCCCGAAACCAGCGGTTTCAGAATGTCGCGGGGCAGGATGTGGACCGATTGCTCCAACCCGTCCCAGCCCGGATAGATCTCGTCCATCGAGATGAGGCAGCTCAAGGCACCGCCTGCCTTGAGCTTTTCGGCCACTGCGGCGGCGAGCTGAGTTTTCCCGCTCCCGCTGCGGCCATCAATGGCCACCAAAGTGGGCTTAGCACCACGGGCGGCCAAGACCCGCGCGACGATGTGGTCGGCTGGGGTGGCGTCATCAGCGATGGGGCGCCTCACGCTGATGCGAAGGTGGCGGTGAATGCGTCCACATCACGGGTATCACCGAGCACCTGCACGCCGCAGTGGCCTCGACGGCCGAAGGCGTGCAACAGCAACTCGACGGGCTCTCCGCTCACGATGACGCTGCCGTAACCGCGGGGTGGCCGGCGCAGGGCCGCGCGGCCGGTGCCGGGGGCGACGGCGACGATCCCTACCGGTGACGCCCGGTAGAACAACCGTCCGCCTCGACGCAGCAACGACCAGGCGGCGTCTATGGTCTCCGGAGAGTAGGTGGTGCCGTCCCGTACCGCGTTGTCGGCGCGCACAATGTCCTCGCGGTGGATGAGGAACTCGGCGACGTTCACGGCACCGTCGACGGCTGACATCGAGGCCGGGGACCACCGCGGTGGCCCCGATCGCACGCGTTCGATCAGATCGGCAAAGGGGAGGGCTTCGAGTTGCGATTGGACGCGCTCACCGTGCGTCGCCAACGGTGGCACGACCATCGCCAGAGCCGCGTCGGGGCGTGAGTCTCGCACCACGAGATGCACGAGCAGGTCGCGGACGTTCCACCCCTTGCACAAGGTCGGGGCGTCAGGGCCGGCGCTGCGCGCGGCGTCACACAGGGATTGGCGGTGCCGTTGAGCCAAAGTCATGGTGACATCCAAACACCTCATCGCGCAGAACTCCTGGGCGCACACCGTCACGGCCCTTCGCAGGCTTGTCCGAGCCCCGTGCGACCATGAGAGTTCTTTGCGTTGGTATGCCGTCTGCGGCGTCGCGCTCCACACCGCCGGGAAGGCCACGCACCACGATGAGTACGGGCTCGACCGCCGCTCAGCAGCGCGCCAGTGGTGCGGTGCTACGCCAAGGCTTCGCCATCATCTGGACCGGTGCCAAGCAACAGCCCTGGTGGCTCTCCGGTGCTGTCGTCGGAGCGGTGTTGTGGGCCGGGGCGACGGTGGCCACGGCCTGGGCCATCGGCCACCTCACCGACACCGTGATTGCACCGGCCATCGACGCGCGGGAGGTCCGCGCCGGCGGTCTGTGGACCATCTTTTGGGTTCTAAGCGCCATCTTGTTTGTCAACGTGCTAGGCGTGATCCTGCGTCGCGTGCTGGCCGGGGTGGCTGGGTTCAATCTGCAGGCGTTATACCGCCAACGAGTCACCCGCCAGTACCTCCGTCTGCCGTTGACCTGGCATCACCGCCACCCTTCCGGTCAGTTGTTGTCCAACGCACACTCCGACATCGAGGCAACCTGGCAGGTGTTCAACCCGCTGCCGATGGCGTTGGGAGTCGTGGTGATGTTGTTCATCGCTGGCGGCCAGATGCTCTCAGTCGACCCGTTCTTGGCCTTGGTCGGGCTCTTAGTTTTCCCGGCGCTCTTCGCTGCCAACCTGGTCTATCAACGGGCCATGTCCCCGAAGATCACCCGCGCCCAACAGTTGCGCGCGCAGGTCAGTGAAGTAGCGCACGAGTCGTTTGAGGCGGGCCTCGTCGTCAAGGCCATGGGCCGCGAGGAGCACGAAAGCGACCGGTTCACCTCCGTCACCAACGTGCTGCGCGATTCACTGATCGACGTGGGCCGCACCCGTGGCGTGTTCGAGCCCGCCATCGAGGCCATCCCGACGCTGGGCACCTTGGCCGTGTTGGGGGTAGGCACCGCTCGAGTCGCATCCGGAGACCTGGACGCCGCCGATGTGGTGCAAATTGCCTATTTGTTTTCCATCCTGGCTTTCCCGGTGCGCGCGCTGGGGTGGGTGTTGGCCGAGATCCCGCGCTCGGTGGTCGGCTACCGCCGCGTCGACTCAGTGCTCACTGCCGGTGGGTCCATGGAGTATGGCGAAGCGCAGATATCGCCCGGAGGCGCCGTCCGAGCGGAGACCCGCGACATCGACTTTGCCTATCGGGTCGATGTGAGCGCCACGAGTGAGCAATGGGGGCAGGGCTCAGCGCTGCATTCGGGGCAGCCAAGCATCGAGCTGGTGCCAGTCATCCACGGCGTGAGTCTCGACATACCTGCGGGGTCCACGACCGCCCTCGTCGGGCCCACTGGCTCCGGAAAATCCACCTTGACTCAGCTCAGTGTGCGACTCGTTGATCCTGACCGTGGGGTGGTCACCCTGGACGATCTGGACTTACGCGGCTTGCACAGCGGTGGAGTCACTGACGTCGCCGCCTTGGTGAGCCAGCAAACGTTCATGTTTGACGACACAGTCGCTGCCAACGTGGCGCTGGGCGGCGACTACACGCGAGCCCAGATCGCCGAGGCCATTGAGGTTGCCCAGGCTTCGGGCTTTGTCGCCGAGCTCGCCGACGGACTCGACACCGTGGTGGGCGAGCGCGGCGGGATGCTCTCGGGTGGTCAGCGCCAGCGCATCGCGCTCGCTCGGGCCATCGTGCGATCGCCCCGCTTCTTGGTGCTCGACGATGCCACTAGCGCCGTCGACCCTTCGGTGGAGCAAGACATCCTGGCTGGGGTGCGCTCTGCGGCCCGTGGCATGACTGTGTTGTTGGTGGCTTACCGGATGGCCACCATCTCGTTGGCCGACCGCATTGTGTATGTCGAGGCAGGGCGGATCGTGGATGAGGGCAGCCACGACGAGTTGGTCTCCCGCTGCCCTGGATACGCCAACGTGGTCCAGGCCTACGCCCGCGAGTCCGCCGAACGTGCGGCCGTGCGCGCCCAGGAGGTCACGCCATGAGCGGCGCGCAGGGAAGTCGGATCGGCGCTAGCTCTGAACTGTCCACGATGGCCACGCTGCGACGAGGGTTGGAGCTGTCCCCGGAGTTGAAACAAGGGCTGCTTATCACCGTCGTCTTGGCCCTGGTCGCGACGCTGGGGCGGGTGCTCATCCCGTTTGTGGTGCAACAGACCACCGACAAGGGCATCATGGCCGACCCGGTGCCGGACGTGGGATTTGTGATGGGGGCTATCGCTCTTGCGGCGGGCGCCATCGCGGTCACCAGCGTGGCGCAATACCTCGTCAACGTGCGGCTATTCACATCCGCGGAGAGGGGTCTAGCCACCCTGCGGATCAAGGCATTCCGACACATCCATGACCTGTCGGTGCTGACCCAAAGCACCGAACGCCGCGGCGCTTTGGTCTCTCGGGTGACCAGCGATGTCGACACCATTTCGATGTTCGTCCAGTTCGGTGGGCTGATGCTGCTGATCTCGACCGCCCAGATCGCGCTCGCCAGTGTGCTGATGCTCATCTACAGCCCGATCTTGGCCGGGGTTGTCTACCTCTGCTTCCTGCCCCTGGTGCTGCTGATTCGCCGCTTCCAGCCAGCCTTGGGCAAGGCCTATGGCGTCGTGCGGGTCCGCGTAGGCGACATGCTCGGGGCCATCTCCGAGTCGGTGGTGGGGGCCGTGGCGATCAGGTCCTACGGGGTGCAGGGGCGCACCCAGACACGCATCGATGCGGCCATCGACGCGCACCGCCGCAGCGCGATCTATGCGCAGGCCCGCTCGGTGCTGGCGTTCGTGTCCGGGCAGGCCTTTGCCGGGCTGACGTTGGCGATCGTGCTGGTGGTCGGCACGATCCTCGCCTCGCGCGGCTCCCTGACCCTCGGCGAGTTGCTGGCGTTTCTGTTCCTGGTGAACCTCTTCACTCAACCGGTGCTGATGGCCACCGAGATCTTCAACGAGATGCAGAACGCTGTCGCCGGGTGGCGAAGGGTGATCGGGATCATCGACACGCCCGCCGATGTCGCTGATCCCGGCGCGGGTGGCATCACGCAAGCTCGTGGGCCGATCACCGTGGACTTCACCGACGTCGGCTACTCCTACCCCGGTGGAGAGCCCGTGCTGACTGGGGTCACGGTGCGGGTCGAGCCGCGTAGCCGCGTCGCGATAGTCGGTCAGACGGGGTCGGGCAAGACCACGATGGCCAAGCTGCTGACGCGTCTGATGGACCCCACGCACGGGCAGATCAGCATCGACGGTGATCCCTTATCCGCGATTGCCTTCGCCTCGCTGCGCTCTCGGGTGGTGATGGTCCCCCAGGAGGGCTTCCTGTTCGATCAGAGCCTGCTGGAGAACATTCGGTATGGCCGACTGGAGGCCACCGACGCCGACGTGGCCTTGACGATGACCGAGTTGGGCCTCGACGCGTGGGTGAGCGGCTTGCCGCACGGCCTGCATACCGAGGTCGGTCAGCGTGGTGAGTCGTTGTCCGCGGGGGAGCGGCAGCTCGTCGCGATTGCCCGCGCCTACCTCGCAGACCCAGATCTGTTGGTGCTCGACGAGGCCACCAGCGCTGTCGATCCAGCGACCGAAGTCCGCATCCAAAGGGCGCTGGAGGGGCTGAGCGCCGGGCGCACCTCGGTCGCGATTGCCCACCGTCTGTCGACCGCTGCCGCCGCCGATATCGTCATCGTGGTGGACAAAGGCGCTGTCGTTCAGGTCGGATCGCACGACGAGCTAGTCACACAAGACGGGGTGTATGCCGCGATGTTCGCGTCCTGGTCCACCCAACACGCGACACTTACCGCAGCGGAGCCTTCCCGATGATCAAAATCGCGTCATGGGCCGTGCTCATCGGCGGATTCGTCGCCGCCTTCACCGGTGGACGGGTGTGGGTGCGCTTCACCGTCGAGGATCCGGTCCTGGGGCCGGGCGCGCGCACCGCCAGCGGGTATGCCGTCAGCTCGGCCCTGTCAGCGGCTTGCATCGTGGCGTTGGCTGCAGGGTTGGCGGCCTTGCTGACCCGCCGCACGCCACGCAGCATTGCGCTGCTCGTGTTGGCCCTAGACGCCGCGTGGGGTGCCTGGCTGTCCATCCGCGTGGTGTCAGACCCTAACCAGGCGTTGGTCACCTCGGGATCGCCGGACCTCGGGCTCACCACCACGGGTGAACTGAGTGCCCAAGGCGTTGAGACCACCCTCTACGCCTACGTCTTCCTGGTTGCTGCCGTGGCTGTCGCCGCAGGGGCAATCGTGGTCGTGGTTGGCACGCGCCGCCGTTTTTCCCGGCCCAAGGCTAGTTTGGTCACGAGCGATACGGCGGCTGCACAACGCGGCACTGCAGCCGCCCGGCCGCTGCCGGCCGCCGAGCGTGAGCGACGAGCCAACGCCGCTGCCTGGGAGGAGCTCAGCCGTGGCGAAGATCCGACAGCAACCACCGAAGCGGGCCCCGCGCAGCCGCCGACGCTGGGGTTGGAGCCGCCGGAGTCCCGCACCGACGGCTGAGTGCTGGCACAATGGGCCGCCAGAGTTGATTCGAGCAAGGAGAACGACGTGGAAGACGAGTTCGGGCATGGCCACAGCGCTGCGGCATGGGTAGGGGTGGGCATTCTTATCGTCGGCAGTACCTTCATTGCGGTGGGCCAGTTCTTCACGATCATGTGGTGCACCTGGCTCGGCGTGGCTTTGTGCTTTGTCGGCATCATCGCCTGGGTCGCGCTCGACCGTGTTGGCTACGGCGAAGATGTGCACGCCGCACACGACCACCAAGACGCGTAGGGCAGTCCTGTTCGGCGGCCGCGCAGCGTTAGGCTGAACGGGTGGCAAGCGTCTTAGAGCAGATCATTGATGGGGTCAAGATTGACCTTGCGCAACGACAGCGCGACACCTCGCTGAGTGACCTTCGCGACATGGCCGCGCAGTTGCCACCGGCGATCGACGCCCTAGCGGTGCTCAGCGCTTCGCGGGGGGTTCACGTGATCGCCGAGGTCAAGCGGGCCAGCCCCTCTAAGGGAGCACTGGCGAGTATCGCGGACCCGGCTGCTCTTGCTTCGGCATACGCAGCCGGTGGTGCCAGCGTTATTAGCGTGCTGACGGAGCAACGCCGCTTCGGGGGCAGCCTTGATGACTTAGCTGCGGTGCGAGCTGCCGTCGCTATTCCGCTGTTGCGTAAGGACTTCATCGTCGAGGACTACCAAATCTGGGAAGCGCGCGCTTGGGGCGCAGATCTGGTCCTGCTGATCGTGGCCGCGCTTGATGATGAGGCTCTGACTCACCTGCTCGCCACCGTGTCCGAGGCGGGCATGCACGCCCTCGTGGAAGTCCATGACGAGGCTGAGGTGGCCCGAGCGGTGGCTGTCGGTGCACGCATCATCGGCGTCAACGCTCGAGACCTTCGCACGTTGAAGGTGGACCGCACGACCTTCGCCCGGTTAGCCGGCGGCATACCGGACGGGATAATCACGATCGCCGAGTCAGGGGTCCGCAGCGCGGACGACGTCAGCGACTACGTATCGCAAGGGGCCGACGCCGTGCTCGTCGGTGAAGCCCTGGTCATCGGCGATGACCCCGCACAGACCCTCGAGCATTTTTTGGCCGCCGGAGAGCGCGGCGCGACGAACAAGAGAGGACACCGATGAGCACCACCACCACGGACACGACCACCACTCCTACTGGCGCAGGCATGACTTCGCAGGCCCCGACGATTGACCTGCCGGGTCGATTCGGCGCGTTCGGTGGGCGGTATGTGCCAGAAGCGTTGGTCGCCGCCCTCGACGAGCTCGACGAAGCGCGTCTGGCTGCGATGGCCGATTCGGACTTCGCTGCCGAGCTCGACGCGTTGCAGCGCAACTACACCGGTCGACCCAACCCGCTCACCGAGGCGGCCCGCTTTGCTGAGCACGCCGGGGGAGCGCGCATCTTCCTCAAACGCGAGGATCTCAACCACACCGGGTCGCACAAGATCAACAACGTGCTCGGCCAAGCCTTGCTGACCAAGCGTATGGGCAAGACTCGGGTCATCGCCGAGACCGGTGCCGGGCAACACGGAGTGGCCGCCGCCACCGCTGCCGCGCTGATGGGCTTGGAGTGCACCGTCTACATGGGCAAGAAAGACACCGAGCGCCAGGCGTTGAACGTCGCCCGCATGCGCCTGCTGGGGGCCGAGGTCATTCCGGTCACCCACGGCAGCGCCACCTTGAAGGACGCCATCAACGAGGCCATGCGCGACTGGGTCACCAACGTCGAGCACACGCACTACATGTTGGGGACCGTGACCGGGCCGCACCCGTTTCCGACGATGGTGCGCGACTTTCACTCCATCATCGGCAACGAGACGTACGACCAAATCCTGGCGGCGACGGGACGACTACCCGACGCGATCTGTGCGTGTGTCGGGGGCGGGTCCAACGCCATCGGCATCTTCCACCGGTTTATGGACGAGCCTTCGGTGCGACTCATCGGTCTTGAGGCCGGTGGCGACGGGGTGGACACCGGCCGCCACGCGTCCCGATTCTCCACCGGCACCCCTGGGGTATTGCATGGTGCGGCGACCTACTTGATGCAAGACGAGGACGGCCAGACGCTGGACTCACATTCGGTGTCTGCAGGCATGGACTACCCCTCGGTGGGCCCCGAGCACGCGAGTTTGTTCACCGCCGGTCGCGCCGAGTATTACCCCGTGACCGACACAGAAGCGATGGATGCTTTCTCGCTGCTGTGTCGCACCGAGGGCATCATCCCGGCCATTGAGTCCGCTCACGCATTGGCGGGAGCGCTGCGCATCGGCAAGGAGACCGGCGCAGGCTCGGTCATCGTGGTCAATCTGTCCGGCCGAGGGGACAAAGACGTAGACACCGCAGCGCGATGGTTTGACGTGGTGGACGGCGAAGACTTGGTTCGTGCCGAAGAGATCAAAGCGGCGGAGCCTGTCGCAGAAGCCGAAGGAAGTGGCTGGTGAGCGCCGCTGTCGACGCCGTCTTTGTACAGTGCAAAACCGAGCAGCGGGCGGCTCTGGTGGCCTACCTCCCCGCTGGATATCCCGATCAGGGCGCCTCGGAGCAGGCGGTGGGCGATCTCGCCCGTGCCGGTGCCGACATCGTGGAGGTTGGCGTTCCCTACTCTGATCCGCTGATGGACGGGCCGGTGATTCAGGACGCTGCCGACCAAGCTCTTGCGGCGGGGTTTCGCTTTGCCCACTTGCTTCGTTGCGTCGAAGCGGTTGCGGAGGCTGGGTCGGTGCCTGTGGTGATGAGTTACTGGAACCCCGTGTTGCGGTACGGACCCGACCGGTTCGCCCGGGATCTGGCCAGCGCAGGCGGCGCCGGTCTGATAACTCCGGACCTGATCCCCGACGAGGCCAGCGCATGGACCGAGGCCGCCGCTGAGCATGGGGTCGATCCCATCTTTTTGATCGCCCCGTCGTCGACGGACGAGCGGTTGAAGATGACGATGAACGCGTGCCGAGGCTTTGTGTATGCCGCCTCGACCATGGGTGTGACCGGTGCCAGGGATGCCGTGGGTGGAGGGGCCGAAGCGCTGGTGACCCGCGCACGCGGGGTGAGTGACCTGCCAGTATGCGTGGGTTTAGGGGTATCCAACGCTGATCAGGCTGCTGAGGTGGCGGCCTTTGCCGACGGCGTGATTGTGGGCTCCGCGCTCGTCAGCGCCTTGGGCGCAGACCCCAGCCGCAGGGCCTTGACGACCCTGACCGCCTCGTTGGCCGAGGGGGTCCGCAGGCGGTGAGCAGTGTGGCAACGTCAAACGGCAACACCACCGAGCACCGTTCCACGGTGCCGCAGAGATCCTCGCGAGTGAAAGACGTCGTGGGGTTGGTCGCGCGTGTCGTTCTCGGAGCCGTGCTGGTGGCAGCTGGCTACCTCAAGGTCATTGATCCTGTGGGCTCGACGCAGTCTGTAGTCGCCTACGACATCTTCCCGTACGAAGTAGCACGCTTCATTGGACTCACCGTTCCCGTTATCGAGATCGCGGTGGGGGTGCTGTTGATCGTGGGACTGTTCAGCCGGGCCGTGGGGGCTCGCCATCGATTGCGGCTGTTTCGGCACCGGTGGCCTCATCGATCCGAGCAGGTGAGCCAATCAGCGAAGATGAGTTGACCGGGCTGTTCCAGGACCCAGTGTCCTTCCAAGAACTGATCGCGAGCTAGGAATGACCTTCACACTGACCGCAGC
>JBBSVB010000022.1:0-13597 GCA_038233875.1 Actinomycetales bacterium
CCACGACCAAGACCCCCAGCGGACTGTCGACATCGATTGCCTGCAGGTTGTGGTTGTCGGCGCCGCGCACCTGAAGAGAGCCGGTTTGAGTGCGGAAGGAGGTTTTGACTGCGACCTTGTCGTGCAGGTGCTTTCCGGTCAGCGTGTCGCTCGCCGACAGACCCGCAACGGACCCTTCGTAGACCACCTGGCCGCCGTGGACGCCTGCCCCGGGCCCAAGGTCGACGACGTGGTCGCCGATAGCGATGACTTCGGGTTTGTGCTCCACGACCAGGACCGTGTTGCCCTTGTCGCGCAACTGCAGAAGGAGGTTGTTCATCCGAGTGATGTCGTGCGGGTGCAACCCGATCGTCGGCTCGTCGAACACGTAGGTCACATCGGTTAAGGCCGACCCCAGGTGCCGGATCATCTTGACCCGTTGCCCTTCACCGCCCGACAGGGTGCCCGAGGCGCGGTCCAACGACAGGTACCCGAGCCCGATTTCGGTGAACGAGTCGAGGGTTTCGCGCAGCGAGTCCAGTAGGGGGGCCACCGACTCGTCGCTCACAGTGGCAACCCACTGCGCAAGGTCACTGATCTGCATCGCGCAGGCGTCGGCAATGCTGACGCCACCAATCTTGGATGACCGGGCCGCTTCGCTGAGGCGAGTGCCCTCGCAGCCTGGGCACGCGGTGAATGTGACGGCCCGTTCGACAAATGCGCGGACATGCGGCTGCAGCGAGTCGACATCCTTGGACAGCATCGACTTCTGAATCCTCGGGATCAAACCTTCGTAGGTCAGGTTGATGCCCTCAACTTTGATCTTGCGCGGCTCGCCATAGAGAAACTCTTCGCGCTCCTTGGCGGTGAACGTCGACACCGGCTTATCACCGGGCACGACCGCGCTGAAGATGCGGCCGTACCAACCGTCGGCGCTGTAACCCGGCACCGTGATCGCACCTTCGGTCAAGGCCAGGCTGTCGTCCACGATGGCCGAGATGTCGATGTCGGTCACCGATCCGCGTCCTTCGCAGCGCACGCACATGCCGCCGGTGACGTTAAAGCTCTTCCGTTCTTTGACCGTTTTGCCGCCCTTTTCCATCGTCACCGCGCCCGAGCCGGAGATCGAGGCAACGTTGAAGGAGAACGCGTTGGACGACCCGAGGTACGGCTTCCCGAGCCGGCTAAACAGGATGCGCAGCATGGCCCCGGTGTCCGTGGCCGTGCCCACCGTTGATCGCACATTGGCACCCATCCGCGCCTGGTCCACGATAATCGCGGTGGTGAGGCCCTCTAAGACCTCAACCTCGGGTCGCGCTTGCGAGGCCATAAAGCCCTGCAGAAACGCGCTGTACGTCTCGTTGATGAGTCGCTGCGACTCGGCGGCGATCGTGCCAAAGACCAGCGAGCTCTTGCCCGACCCGGACACGCCCGTGAACACCGTCAATCGGCGCTTCGGCAAGTCGATATCGATACCGGTGAGGTTGTTTTCGCGGGCACCCCGCACACGGATGATGTCGTGGCTGTCGGCAGGCGCGGACGTAGAAACACCAGTGGTGTCAGGCATACGGACATGTCCTTGCGGTTGGCGCAGCGTGATTCAACTTTGGGCCAGGTCGCCCGGCCCGAAGGCTAGCGGCAACACCGCGTCCATCGCTAGGGGCCCGCACGGGGTCATCAGTAGGCAATCCGTACCGGCGTGCTCAGTAATCAGCTGTCGGCACCGGCCGCACGGCATGATCACGACGCCAGCCCCGTCGACACAGACCACTGCGGTGAGTTTTCCACCGCCGGTGTCGATGAGTTGGGACACCATCGAGCACTCTGCGCACAGGGTCAGCCCGTAGCTTGCGTTCTCGACGTTCGCCCCATGCACCAACCGGCCATCATCAACAATCCCGGCTGCGCCCACCGGATAACCCGAGTACGGCGCGTAGGCCCGTGACATCGCCTCGGCCGCCCGCGCCGTCAGCGCCTCCCAGTCGAACTCGCTAGTCATCGCTCAGTCCTCTCCACTTCAGCTCTTGGTGTATGGCGTGCCCTCAGCGGCCGGGGGACGCACGCGACCCACCAGCCCGGCGACGGCAAAGATCGTGATCAGGTAGGGCAGCATCAACAGCAGTTCCGAAGGCACACCACTACCGATGGTCGAGATGACGTTGCCGAGGTTCTTGGAGAAGCCGAACAACAACGCCGCCAGCACCGCCAACTTGGGGTTCCACTTGCCGAGAATCATCGCAGCGAGAGCGATGTACCCCTGGCCTGCTGACATCTCGCGGCCGAAGGCCAAGCCCGAGCCGATCGTGAAGAAGGCACCACCGAGTCCGGCGATGGCTCCACCGAGGATGGTGTTCCAGACTCGGCGCACGTTGACCTTGATGCCGACGGTGTCGGCCGCCCGCGGGTGCTCTCCGACGGCACGCGTCCGCAGACCCCAACGGCTACGGAACAGCATGAACTGCAACACGATGACCAGGACATACATGAGGTAGACCAGGATGGTCTGCTGGAACAGGACCGGCCCGATCACCGGAATCTGCGCCAAGACAGGAATGTCGATCTCGGGCAACTTGGGGGGGCTATTCCACGTGGCCTTGTCGTCGGATAGCACGGTCGAAAAGAGGAATCCGGTCAGCCCGATGATCAACGTATTGAGGACCACCCCGACAATGATTTGGTTGACCCTGAACGACACCGAGAACCACGCCAACAACGCCCCGACGGACGCGCCCGCGATGGGTGCAGCGATCAGACCGGCATATCCACTCGCAAGCTGCGAGGCGACCACGGCCGCCGCGAACGCCCCGAAGAGCAACTGCCCTTCGATGGCAATGTTGATGATTCCCGAGCGTTCGCAGACAAGTCCCGACATGGCCCCAAAGATGAGCGGCACCGAGAGCGCCAGTGCCCCGGCCAGCAGCGACGTGATGGGAATGACCGAAGCCTTACCAGCTCCCACCCACACCATAAAGCTGAGCACAAAGGCGAGTCCGACGCCGACGTTGAGCCAGGCCGAGACGATCCGGCGCCGGCGGGCAGCGACGAAAGCAAAGACTGCGGCACCGGCCATGAAGAGCAACAACGCGGCAATGGCTGCAAAAGCAGGAACGCCAAACGTGGGCATGTCGAACCAACTCGAGCCCGAGTTCAACTGAAACGTGGTTTCGGTCCCGCCGTCGGTGCGCGAGAGGAAGAACGCAACGATCAGGGCCGCGACGGCAGACATGATTGGAGCGCGGAAGCCGATCCGCTTGAGGATCTGCTCGTCGGTCTCTTCTTGCCCGGTGGTGTGTGGCACCGGGCCCGCTGTGTCGACGCTCACGCCGCAACCTCCGCTCGCTTGGGAGTGCTGGTTTTCTTAAGACGTCGGTCGGGGTCGGGAAGCCGGAAGATCGCTCTAATCAGTGGGGGTGCCGCGATCAGTAGCACGATGATGGACTGGACGACCACGATGATGTCGATAGGGGTCGGCGTTTCGGCCTGCATCAAGAAGCCGCCCGACTTCAGTGCCCCGAAGAGCAACCCAGCGAGCAAGGTACCGACCGGCTTAGATCGCCCGAGGAGCGCCACGGTAATGGCATCGAAGCCGTACGTTGCTGCCACCCCGGCAGTCAAGGACCCCTCGGTCCCGAGCACTTGAGCGGTAGCCGCCAGGCCTGCCAGCCCGCCAGCGATAACCATCGTGATCACGGTGATCTTGCCGACCGACATCCCCGCAGTGCGCGCGGCGTGGGGGTTCGCACCGGCGGCCCGCAGTTCGAAGCCAATCGTCGAGCGCTCCAACAACCACCAGACCACGGCGGTGGCAATCAAAGCCACAATGAAGCCCCAGTGCAGCCGGAAGGCGTTGTCGGGGACCAACCAATCGGGGATCAGCAAGGGGTACGTCGCGTTCTCAGCGACGGCTGGGCTTCGCTGACCGGAACGACCGGGGTTGAAGACCGGTTGCTTCAGCGTGTAACTGATCGTGAAGACCGCGACGTAGTTCAACATGATCGTGACGATGACCTCGTTCGCCCCGAACCGTGCCTTGAGCGCGCCAGGGATGGCGCCCCATACCGCGCCGCCGATGGCTCCTCCGAGAATCGCCAGGAGCAGGTGCAGGCCAACCGGAAGGTCCCACGCGAAGCCGATGTAGGACGCGAAGATCGCGCCGATGATGATCTGACCTTGGGCGCCGATGTTGAGCAGACCCGCTCTAAAAGCGACCGCAATTCCCAACCCAGCCAGGATCAGCGGGGTCGCAAAGACCATAGAGTTCGTGAGCGGCCTGACCTGAGCAGCGAAGGACTCTTGCTGCCAATCGAAGATCGCCCCCCGGAACAGGGCACTGTATGCCGCGCGCACAGCCTCAAAGCCCTCACCCAGCATGTCGCCGGGTCGGGAAAAGAAGTAGCTCGACGAGGCCCGGACGTTCTCGTCGGCAAAGGCAATCAAGACGCCGCCGATAATGAGCGAAAGGAAGATCGCCAAGAACGAGATCATGGCGTTGCCGGTCGCCATCGCACGGAGCAAGGCACCGTAGTCCCGCTCCATCGCGAGCTCGGTCCCGCCAGAGGGTGGCCGCTTTTCGGATGGTGTGCTCATGCGCCCGCCTCCTTCTTCGTGGTGCCTTCTGCAGCACTTCGTCGCGCCTCAGCCAACGGCACTCCGGCCATCATCAGTCCCAACACGTCACGGCTAACTCCGTCGGGTGACTCTGCCGCATCGACGACCCCCACCACCTTGCCCCGGTACATCACCGCAACCCGGTCGGCCAAAGCAATGACTTCGTCCAGCTCCGTGGAGACGATCATCACCGGCGTTCCCTTGTCTCGCTCTTGCACGATCCGCTGGTGCACGAACTCGATCGATCCCACGTCCAGACCCCGAGTGGGCTGCGAGGCAATCAGCAACTTCAGCGGTCGGGACAACTCTCGGGCCAACACCACCTTCTGCGCGTTGCCCCCCGACAACGTCGAGATCGGGTCGCTGGTGCTGGTGTAGCGCACGTCGAATTCTTCTGTGCGCACGTCCGCGTTATCTCGCACTGCCGCCGGACTCATCGAGACGCCCTTTGCGAAGGGCGCGGTGTTGTAAAGGTCCAAGATGAGGTTCTCCATAATCGAAAACTCTGCGACAACCCCGTCCGTGGAGCGGTCCTCCGGAACGAAGCCGATGCCAGCCCGAAGTCGTTGACGCACCCCTAGCGCCTCCAGATTCTGGCCGTCGAGGGTAACGCTGCCCGCGTCGATGTCCTGCAGCCCGACGATGGCTTCAGCCAGCTCCGTTTGGCCATTTCCCTGGACGCCCGCCACACACAAGATCTCACCGCGGCGCACATCGAGGCTCAAGCGATCAATGAGCGGCACCCCCGTTGGGCTCAGCACGCTGACGTTCTTCAGCGCCAAAGCCACTTCCCCAGGCTCAGCTGCACCCTTGTCGATAGACAACGTGACCGCACGCCCCACCATCAGCGACGCCAGTTCAGTCTCCGTCGAGTCTGGTTCGGCCTGTCCAACGACCGCTCCGCGCCGAATCACGGTGATCCGATCGGCAATAGCTCGGACCTCGCGAAGTTTGTGGGTAATGAAGACGATGGAGGTGCCTGCGGCCTTGAGTTCCCCCATGATCGAAATAAGCTCGTCCGTCTCGCCAGGCGTCAACACTGCCGTCGGCTCGTCGAGGATCAGCACCTTCGCATCGCGCGACAGCGCTTTGATGATCTCGACGCGTTGTTGCACTCCGACCGGCAGATCCTCGATCAGCGCGTCGGGATCGATGTGGAAGCCGAATCGCTCACTGATCTCTTTGACCCGATCCCGCGCCTGCGCCAGATTCAGCACTCCGGCTGCGTTGGTGGGCTCAAAACCGAGCGCCACCGACTCAGCCACCGTGAAGACGGGGATGAGCATGAAGTGTTGGTGCACCATCCCAATGCCTGCCGTTACGGCGTCGCCGGGACCATCGAAACTCACCGGCACGTCATCGAGCAGGATCTGCCCCTCGTTGGGCTCGTATAAGCCGTAGAGCACGTTCATGAGGGTGCTCTTGCCCGCGCCGTTCTCGCCGAGCAGGGCGTGAATCTCTCCGGGCTCAATGGTGATGTCGATGGAGTCGTTAGCCACCCGCGACCCAAATCGCTTGGTGATCCCGCGCAGTTCAAGTTTCACAAGCAGCCTTCCTCGGGCGTTACTAGATAGTGGCCCGACCCTCGGGGCCGGGCCACTATCTATCACTGCGTCATGTCACGCAGTTCAGGTCACGGAGAGTTGGGCGACTCAATCGCCAACGTGCCGTCAATGATCTGCTGCTTGTATTCGTCGATCTTGGTCGTCAAATCCGCCGGGACATCGGCCTCGAAGTCGTGGTACGGGGCCAGGCCCACACCGTCGTTCTCCAGCGTGCCAACGTACGGCTCGTTGGAGAAGCCGTCACTGACGGTTTCTGCGATGGTGGCGTCCACGGCGGGGCCGATCTGCTTCAGCACCGACGTGAGGATGACCGCGCCGCCCTCGGTGGTGTTGAAGCCGTCGGAGTCAACCCAGATGACCTTCGTGCCTTCAGTGCCCTCGGCTGCGGCGATGGCGCCCAAGCCCACGGGGCCAGCCACCGGCATGATGATGTCGGCACCCTGAGCGATGAACTGGTCGGTCAGCGTCTGACCAGCCGCCTGGTTGTCGAAGTCACCAGAGAACGAACCCGTCTGACCGTCCTTGTCCCAACCCAGGACCTTGACCGGCTCGGCATCCGCGTTGTCTTCGTTGAACTTGGCCACGCCATCGGCGTACCCGTCCATGAAGATGGCCACCGACGGGATCTGAATGCCGCCGAACGTGGCAACGGTTCCGCTTTCGCTCATACCCGCGGCCAGATAGCCCGCGAGGAAACTGGCCTCAGCGGTATTGAAGAGGATTGCTTTGCCGTTCTCGGGGGGCGGCTCACCCGGGGCACCGAATCCTGCGTCGATCAACGCGAAGTTTGCGTCCGCATTTTCACCTGCCGCGGTCCCGACCGCCTCTGCGAGGAGGAAACCGACGCCGATGGTCAGGTCGCAGCCCTGCGAGATCAACGTGGTGACGTTGGGTGCGTAGTCGGCATCGGAGGTCGACTCGACCAGCGTGGTCTCGATGCCCAACTCGGACTTTGCGGACTCCATGCCCTCAGCGCCGGACTGGTTGAACGACTGGTCGTCGAACCCGCCCGCGTCAGAGACCATGCAGGCCTTGAAGTCAGTAGAACCAGCTGCGGGAGCAGCGCTCGATGCCCCGGCTTCGTCAGGCGAACTGCCGCCGGACGTTTCTTCTTCGGGGGCATCTCCGCAAGCGGCGAGCACGAGGGTGGCAGCAGCCGAGACAGCCGCGAGCTTTAAGACCTGACGCACAGGTTTCTCCTTCGATACGAGGGCAACAGTGGCTAGTTGCGCCGCACGAGCGAGCGCACCATGGCCGCGATGCTACCTCCGTCGAGCGCGCTTAAGGCAAGGATGAGCGCCGACGAAGGCAAACGTGACGCAATGGTGACCTGCTCTCGAACCGGGCGAGGACCCCTAGCTCGGTGAGCCCCAACTCAATGCGCATTAACTCAGGGCGACGGCGGCCAGAAGTTTGGCTGCATGCACCACTGCCTCGTCGTCGACGACAAGGTCTCCCTGGTGTAACTCGTACGTTGGCCCTCCGGGCGTGCGGGTGCCGAGTCGGGCCATGGCCCCGGGGACCTGCAGCAAGTACCAGCCGAGATCCTCGCCACCCAGAGATTGGGCCGTCGGCACCGACGCCGAAGGACCGATGACCGCTCGGGCCGCCGCGTCGAACACCTCGACCGCGGTCGCATCGTTGTCCACCGGCGGCACCCCTTTGACGTGACGCACGACCGCGTGAACGCCATAAGGGCGCACGACTGCGTGCACGATCTCTTCGATCAGACCCGAGGTGTTGTCCCACGTCGCGGAGTCGAGCATGCGTAGCGTGCCCACGCACTCCCCCAAGGCCGGGATGACGTTGGGGGCAGAACCCGCTCGGACAGCGCCCCAGACCAAAGCGGTTCCCGAGCGCGGGTCGAGGCGGCGGGACAGGATAGCCGGCACCTCAGTGATGACCTTGCCGAGCGCAAACGTGAGGTCAGAGGTCAGGTGGGGTCGCGAGGTGTGGCCGCCCCGTCCGGACAACGTGACTCTGATGGAGTCAGATGCGGCGGTGATCGGCCCCGACTTGAGCCCGACCTCACCGACGTCCAGCGAGGGGTCGCAGTGCACGGCATACAGGTAGTCGACCCCGTCGATGGCACCTGCGTCGATCATCGCGTGCGCACCGCCGGGCATGGACTCCTCTGCGGGCTGAAAGAGCAACCGGACCCCCAAGCCGCGAGCTTCCAACTCGTCCTGCATCTGCGCCAGCGCTAGCCCCGCCCCCAAGACGGCAACGGTATGCAGGTCGTGGCCGCAGGCGTGCGTCACCCCGGGGTTGCGGGAAGCGAAATCTAAGCCCGTGACCTCATCGACCGGCAGCGCGTCGAGGTCCGCGCGCAGGGCAATCCGGCGAAGGGGATGTTCCGGACCAACGTCGACGATGACCCCCGAGCCGGGAAGTGGGGTCATCCGCATGCCTTTGTCGTGCAACGTGTTGAGAATGAGCGCCGTCGTGCGGTGCTCCTGCCAGGACAACTCCGGGTGGCGATGCACCTCATGGCGCCACGCGATCAGCGCCGCGCGCATGTCATCGATGGCAGCAGCAGAGCGCGCGACGAGGTCGTCAGTACACGCCGGGGCAGAGGGAGATTCAGCAGTCACAAGAGGCTCGACACATCGAATTCACGTCGGGGGAAGGTCATTGCATCTTAGCGTGAGCACAGAGAGCGCTTCCCGCTACTGCCCCGCCTGCACGCCTGGCGGCGGCTAGAAAGTTTCGCGCGGCACGTACTGACCCCAGACCTCGCGCAACGCGTCGGCCACTTCGCCACCGGTCGCTTGCTCTGCCAGCGCAACCCGCATGGGCACCAAAATATTGTCGGTGCCTTGGGCCGCGAGCTGCATCTGGTCCAACGCATCGCGCACGGCCGCGCCGTTTCGGGTGCTCCTCAACTCTTCCAGCCGGGCACACTGGGCGACCTCGATGGTGGGGTCGACGCGCAAAGGCTCGTAGGGCTCTTCGGTGGCGCTCGCGAACCTGTTGAGCCCGACCACCACTCGCTCCCCCGAGTCGATAGACAACGCATTCTCGTATGCCGTCTGCTCGATTTCGCTCTTCTGAAATCCGTCTTCGATGGCTCGCACCGCACCGCCGCGGTCTTCGACAGCCTGCATCAATTCGACAATCGCCTCTTCGAGGTCGTCGGTCATCGACTCCATGACGTAGGAACCGGCAAAGGGGTCAACCGTCTTGGTGATGTCGGTTTCGTAGGCCAACACCTGCTGCGTGCGCAGCGCTAACCGCGCCGCTTTGGCGGTCGGCAGGGCGATGGCTTCGTCGAAGGAGTTGGTGTGCAGCGACTGCGTGCCGCCGAGCACGGCACCTAGGCCCTGCAGCGCGACCCGCACCATATTGACTTCGGGCTGCTGAGCGGTGAGCTGCACGCCCGCCGTTTGGGTGTGGAAACGCAACATCAACGACTTCGGGTTCTTGGCCCCGAACTCTTCGCGCATGATGCGCGCCCAGATCCGCCGGGCCGCCCGGAACTTGGCGACCTCTTCTAACAGCGTGGTGCGGGCGACGAAGAAGAACGACAGGCGCGGGGCGAAGTCGTCGACGGCGAGGCCGGCCCGCATCGCAGTCCGCACGTACTCTTTGGCGTTAGCCAAGGTGAAGGCAATTTCCTGCGCTGGCGTGGCCCCGGCTTCGGCCATGTGGTACCCCGAAATCGAAATGGTGTTCCACTTCGGCATACGTTGCGCGCACATCGAGAAGGTGTCGCTGATCAGGCGCAACGACTCTTGAGGCGGGTAGATGTAGGTGCCGCGGGCGATGTACTCCTTGAGCACGTCGTTTTGGATCGTTCCGGTCAATTGATCGGCGGCGATGCCCTCGTGCTCGGCCGCCAATTCGTACATCAGCAACAGCGTCGAGGCAGGAGCGTTGATGGTCATCGAGGTCGAGACCTTGTCCAGCGGCAGGTCGTGCAGCAGCACCCGCATGTCTTCGACCGAGTCGATCGCCACCCCGACCTTGCCGACCTCGCCGCTGGCCAGCGCATGGTCGCTGTCGTAGCCCATCTGGGTCGGTAGGTCGAAGGCCACGGACAACCCGCCCGTGCCGTTGGCCACCAACTCGTGGTAGCGAGCGTTCGACTCTTTCGCCGTGCCGAAGCCAGCGTACTGGCGCATCGTCCACGGTCGCCCGGTGTACATCGAGGGATAGACCCCGCGCGTGTACGGGTAAGCCCCGGGCTCGCCGAGGGCCTGCTCCGGGTCGAAGCCGCCTAGGTCGTCCGCGTCGTAGACGGGCTTCAGCGGGAGGCCTGATTCGGTATGCAGATCGCTCATTGCGTCAGGTTAGTGGCCGCCGGCGGAAGTGGACGTCGCAGGCAGTGGCCTAAGCCGCACTGCTGGCACTCTTAGCCGGTTCTTCGACAGTGTCTTCGACCCGGACCATCATCATCTTGGCCACCAGAGCCATCGCCACCAGCGTGACCACAACCGCGACCAGACCGATCACGCCGCTACCCGTCAGGGCCAGCACGACGTACCCCAGCAGGGTGGCGGCGGCTCCCGCCAGCGCGTAGGGCAACTGGGTGATGACGTGCGTGATGACGTTGCAGCTCGCTCCCGTCGAGGACAGGATCGTCGTGTCCGAGATGGGCGAGCAGTGGTCGCCGAAGACCGCACCAGCCAGCACCGCACCAAAGGCCGCAAGCAGCAAGTCGGGCTCGTTGATGGAGTTCATGATGTCGCCAGCGATCGGCAGCAAAATGCCGAATGAACCCCAAGAGGTGCCGGTCGAGAAGGCCATCGCTCCGGCCATGATGAACATCACCGGGATCAGCCACTGCGGTTCCATGTTGGCGTCCGTAACAAGGCCGCCGAGGTAGTCGCCGGTGCCCAACGCCCCGATCAACGAGCCCAGCATCCAGGCCAACAGCAGAATGTAGACCGCCGGGAGCATCGACTTGATGCCCTCGACAAGCCCGCGACCAAGCGTCTGTATCCCGAATTTAGGGTTCTCGAGCGTGTAGCGCATGTAGTAGTACAGGGCAGCCGCGAACCCGAGGACGGCGCCATAGATCAACGCCTCGGTGACGTCGGTATTAGCCATGATGTCCAGCGGTGCCCAGCTGCCACCGTCCGGGCTCGTGTAACCGGTCCAGGCGATGCCACCCAGCACGCCGACGACCAGCATAACGAAGGGAACGATTAACGCACGCATCGCACCGGGCGAGTGCACCGGGAGGTCTTCGTCGAGCTCGCCGGGGATGGTCAGGGAGTCGTCGAAGGTCTTACCCTCGGCAACGGCGCGGATTTCCTCTTTTCGCATCGGGCCGATATCGAGCTGAAGACCCACCACCAAGAACACCGTGATGATGGCGGCGATGGCGTAGTAGTTCATGCTGGCCGCCGTCAGGAAGGCTTGAACCTCGCTGACCGTGAGGGCTGAGGCTGCCACGATCGGGGCCATGATGCCGATGATGCTGGCCCCCCAACTCGAGAAGGGAGCAAGCACGGCGACCGGTGCCGACGTCGAGTCGATCAGGTAGGCCAACTTGGCTCGCGCTACGCGGTGACGATCGGTCACCGGCCTAGCCACTTGGCCCACGGCGAGGGCGTTGAAGTAGTCATCGATGAAGATGACGATGCCCAGCACCGCAGCGAGCATTTGAGCACCCCGACGGGTTTTGATCCGCTCCATGGCCCAGTCAGAGAAGGCCGCGCTGCCGCCAGCCATCAAGATCAGAGCCGTGATCATGCCCAGGGTCAGGGTGAAGATCAGGATGTAGACGTAGGTGGTGTTGAGCCCCTCTGCGCCCCAGAAAATTTCCGAGAAGGCAGTCCACACCAACTTCACCGTCTCGATGGGGTTGAAGTCGGCCACGATGAAGGCGGCCGAGAGCACCCCCGCGCTCAGGCTCGGCAGCACCTTTTTAGTCGTTATGACGAGCACGATCGCGAGGACCGGCGGCAAAATACTAAGAATCGAGGCGTCCACGGCATGGGCCTTCCCTGGTTGGTTCGCTCAGGGTATTCCCAGAATACATGGTCAACAAGGGGGACGCGCCCCAGATCGACGCTAGAGCTGGCGAATGTCGTGAATCAGAGACGGTCCGCCGTAGACCAATCCGGTGTAAACCTGCACCAGCGACGCCCCGGCATCGAGCATGGCCCGGGCGTCGGTGCCTGACATGATCCCGCCAACCCCGATCACCGGAAAATCGCTGACCGCGCAGATGCGGGCGACCATGTCTCGCGAGCGCACGGTCAGGGGTCGACCGCTGAGACCACCTGCCTCGGAGGCATGCTTGCGGTCACGTGGGTCGAGGCCATCGCGGCCCAAGGTGGTGTTGCTCGCGATGATTGCGGAGATTCCGGCGTCGGTGGCGACCTGCAGCGCTTCGTCGATGGCCGACTCGGTGAGGTCCGGCGCCAACTTGACGAGCACCGGCGTGGCGTCGGCAGCGCCGACCACCGCCGACAACAACTCACGCAGCGGCTCAGCATCTTGCAATGAGCGCAGACCAGGAGTGTTGGGGCTGGAGACGTTGATGGCGATGTAGTCCGCCACGTCGCGCACCGCCGCCAGCGAGGTCAGGTAGTCGTCGGGGGCGCGGTCCACCGGTGTGACCTTGCTCTTGCCGATGGACACCCCCACCGGTATGTCGATTAGCCCGGCGGCGCGGTGGGCTCGCAACCTCGTCGCGAGGGCGTCCGCACCGTGGTTGTTGAAGCCCATCCGATTGATCAGGGATCCGCTGTCACGCAACCGAAACATCCGAGGCGCCGGGTTGCCGCCCTGAGCGATTGCCGTGACGGTGCCCACCTCGACGTGGCCGAACCCCAACGCCGACCAGGTAGGGACCGCACGAGCGTTTTTGTCCATCCCGGCGGCTAGCCCCAGACGGTTCTCGAAGCGCAAACCCAGCAGGTTCACTCCGGCCGACGAAGGCGCATCCGCCATTACGGCCCGCACTGCCCGCCGTCCCACCGCGTGCTCCCCCGCGGCCGTGGCGGCGCGCAACGTCAGGTTGTGGGCCCGCTCGGCGTCGAGGCGAAACAACACGGGCTTGGCAAGACGCGCATACACAGTCCCAGTCACGGTCACAGCCCCAGACTCTACGTGCCATCTACACTGAGCCGGTGGCGCATCTGGAGGTGGCAATAGGCCTGCCGGGGTTGTATGCCGTCATTCCGGCCGGGGGCTCCGGCACCAGATTGTGGCCGTTGTCCCGCACGTCCTCCCCCAAGTTCCTGCACGATCTCACCGGCAGTGGTGCCTCTCTGCTGCAGGACACCGTGTCCCGACTAGCTCCCTTATGCGGCGAACGGCTCGTCGTGGTGACGGGCGCGCGCCACGCTGAGGCCGTGAAGGCAAACCTGCCGACCCTGCGCAGCGACAACCTCCTCGTGGAGCCGTCACCTAAGGACTCACTGCCCGCAATCGGCTTGGCTGCCGCAGTGCTGGAGTTACGCCACCCCGAGGCCATCATCGGGTCCTTC
>JBBSVB010000023.1:0-13574 GCA_038233875.1 Actinomycetales bacterium
CCCTCGGCGTCGTCGTCGGCTACCTGGTCTACGTGATCACCACCTACGTCGCGCACCGCATCGTCGCGGGCCGCCGGGTGGGCATGGACCAACTGATGCGGGCGCTGGTCTACGGTGCGTTCGCGCTGGCGCTGCTGCCGCTGATCTCGTTGCTGTTGACTGTGTTCGTCAACGGGATCGGTCGTGCCCTCAATCCGGATTTCCTGCAGCAGACCATGAACGGCATCACCGGTCTGGCCGATCAGCGGTACGCCAACGGAGACGCCCCCTTCATCGGCGGCGCCTATCACGCCATCCTCGGCACCCTGATCATCACCGGACTGGCCACCCTCATCTCGGTGCCGATTGGACTGTTTGCCGCCATCTACCTCGTGGAATACGGCGGCAAGACCCAACTCACGCGAGCCCTGCGCTTCTTCGTCGACGTGATGACTGGCATCCCCTCGATCGTCGCCGGCCTGTTCGCCTTCGCGCTCTTCGGGGTGATCTTCGGGATCGGCACGAAGAACGGCGTCGCCGGTGCCATCGCATTGTCCGTGCTGATGATCCCCACCGTGGTGCGTAACAGCGAAGAGATGCTGCGCATCGTCCCCAACGAGCTGCGTGAGGCCTCGCTGGCGCTCGGGGTGCCCAAGTGGCGCACGATCTTTAAGGTGGTGCTGCCCACGGCTGCCTCCGGTTTGGCCTCCGGGGTGACCCTGGCCATCGCCCGCGTGATTGGTGAGACGGCGCCGTTACTCGTGGCCGTCGGTGGGTTCTACGCGCTGAACATCAATCCGCTGCAAGGCCCCATGAACACCCTCGCCGTTTACGCCTACGAGATGTTCACCAAGCCACTGAACCCTGGGGTGCGCGATCCCAGCCTCGAGCGGGCCTGGGCGGCGGCGCTGATCCTCGTGACTATCGTTATCGCCCTGAACCTCACTGCCCGCCTTATCGCTAAGGTCTTCGCTCCGAAGACCGGCCGCTGATCCCCTACTGTGCTGCTGCACTGCTACTGCCGTCCAACCACTGGAGAACCCGAAACATATGTCTAAGCGCATCGAAATCAAAGACCTTGACATCTACTACGGCGACTTCCACGCTGTGGCCGACGTTTCTATGAGCATCGCTGCACGCTCGGTGACGGCCTTTATTGGCCCCTCGGGGTGCGGTAAGTCGACGTTCCTACGCACCTTGAACCGGATGCACGAGGTCATTCCGGGCGCTCGCGTCAAGGGCCAGGTCTCGATCGACGGCAAGGATCTCTACGGTAAGGGCGTCGATCCGGTGGACGTACGCCGCGAGGTCGGCATGGTCTTCCAGCGTCCCAACCCCTTCCCGACCATGACGGTCAAGGAAAACGTGCTAGCCGGCGTACGGCTTAACAGCTCTCGGATGACCGCCAAGGCTGCCAACGACCTGACTGAGCGTTCGCTGCGTTCGGCCAACCTGTGGGAGGAAGTCAAGGACCGGCTCGACAAGCCAGGCTCGGGACTGTCCGGGGGTCAGCAGCAGCGGCTGTGCATCGCGAGGGCGATCGCGGTGCAGCCCGAGGTCATCCTGATGGACGAGCCCTGCTCGGCCCTGGACCCCATTTCGACGCTGGCGATCGAAGACCTCATCGACGAGCTCAAAGAGGACTACACCGTCGTGATCGTCACGCACAACATGCAGCAGGCGGCTCGGGTCTCCGAGCGCACGGGATTCTTCAACCTCGAGGCCACCGGAAAGCCCGGCAAACTGGTCGAGATGGACGACACCACCAAGATCTTCAACAACCCCTCTAACAAGGCCACTGAGGACTACATCTCCGGCCGCTTCGGCTAAACCCCGCCCTCGGCCCTAATGTGCTGATGACCGATGTGCGCTCAACCCCCCGCCGATAACCGGGGGGTCGAGCGCACATCGGTCATGCGCTCGGTCTGCCGTTTGGGCTGATGACCGATAAGCGCTCCCTCCCCAGTCAAGAAACGGGGGAGGGCGAGCACAACGGTCATCAGCGGGGTATGCGGTGGCGCGTGGTGGTGACGATGCGCGCACCTTTGCCTCGGCCTACCACGGTGCAGGCCAAGATCTCGCCCTTGTCCATGGCCCCGTCGTTAAGTCGTCGCAGCAGTCGACCGACCGGCTTGTTGTCTGCGTGCGGGATGATTTGGTCCATGACCGCGTGCAGCACCGGGCCGTGCGTGCATATCGCGATGCTGCGACCAGCTAGGAAGATGTTGGTCAGATGCTTGCCGACCTTGTAGGGCTTGTCCTCGAAGTCTTCTTCGGAGAAGCCCCGCTTGGTGCTCAGCGGCACCACGGCCTGCTGCGCGAACGGCGCCATCGTGTCGTGGCACCGAGTCGAGGGCGAGGTGATGATGCGTTCGGGGGCGTATGCCGTAAGGATCGACACCATTCGGTCGGCGCGACGCTTGCCGACAGTCGTCAACGGACGAATGATGTCGGGCCGATCCCATGCCTTGCGAGGCAACGCTTTGGCGTGCCGGACGATCAACAGCGACCAGGTGTCCAAGCCTTCGTTCGCTGACATGGCAACGAGGGCGTTCAACTGTCGTCGGTCCCG
Organism: Actinomycetales bacterium; assembly: GCA_038233875.1. Classification (GTDB taxonomy): domain Bacteria; phylum Actinomycetota; class Actinomycetes; order Actinomycetales; family Dermatophilaceae; genus Ornithinicoccus. Next base: position 2,552 of record JBBSVB010000023.1, read on the forward strand.
CGAGTAGGTCAGCCGTTTGGCGGCCTTCTTCGGCCCCAGCCAGACGACCTTGTCGATCTCATGCTCTAGCTCCCCGCTGCCACCGATGGGTGTGCCCGCCCAATACTCGACACGTTTGCTGCCGGCGCGACCGTTGATCCGGCCAAGGGAGTAAGTCTGTGAAGGCAGACGAGCGCCGAGACGGACCACGAGCCCGGTCTCTTCCAGGGTTTCGCGGGCTGCGGCCGCCGCCCAGTCCTCACCGCGGTCGAGTTTGCCCTTGGCCCAGGACCAGTCGTCATACTGGGGACGATGCACCAACGCGACCTGCAGTTTGCCCTTTTTGCGCCGCCACGGAATGACCCCAGCGGCACGAATGACGATGGGCCCCTTGCCGGCCCGAGGCTTTGCGAGGTCCGGCACCAACACTTGGGCTGGCGCAGGGCTCATCGACGTCGTCCGGGCTTGCGCCGGGCAGCGTACTTCGCGATCAACTCCGCCTGCAGATCAGCCAGCGGCAACCCGTCGTCGCCAAGATGTTGTCGGATCCATTGGCCGTGCTCGTTGAGATGCCAGGCCGAGACTTCCGCGTGCAGACCACGATCCAGTAACTTCATCAACGACTTCACCTGGCCCTCGTCGCTAATCGGGGTCAAAGCCTCAACGCGTCGGTCGAGGTTGCGGTGCATGAGGTCAGCGGAGCCGATGTAGACGATTGGTTCTCCGCCGTTGCCGAAAGCGAAGATGCGCGAGTGCTCCAGGAACCGGCCCAGCACCGAGCGCACCGTGATGGTCTCGGACAGTCCCGGCACTCCGGGGCGCACCGAGCAGATGCCGCGCACCCACAGGTCGACCCTCGCGCCGGCGCGTGAGGCTCGATAGAGCGCGTCGATCGTCTTCTCGTCGACAATGGAGTTGAGTTTGAACTGGATCAGTCCCTCAGACCCACGCGCAGCCTCGGCCTCGATCAGCTCCAAGAGCTGCGAGCGCACCGAGCGGGGCGCCACCAGGATCTTCTTGAACTTGGCCTTAGGGGCCATCCCGGACAACTGGTTAAACAGTCGCGTGATGTCTTCGGCGATGCCCTCGTTGCAGGTCAACAGGCCGACGTCTTCATACAGCCGAGCCGTTTTGGGGTTGTAGTTCCCGGTGCCGACGTGGCAATAGCGGCGCAACCCGCCGGACTCCTGGCGCACGACGAGCGCTAGCTTCGCGTGCGTCTTCAAGCCGACCATGCCGTAGACCACGTGCACTCCGGCCTGCTCCAACTTCCGAGCCCAGGAGATGTTGTTTTCCTCGTCGAAGCGGGCCTTGATCTCGACGACGGCGAGCACCTGTTTGCCCACGGCGGCGGCGTCGATCAGGGCATCGATGATGGGGCTGTCGCCGCTGGTGCGATAGAGCGTCTGCTTGATCGCGAGCACCTTGGGGTCGGCCGCAGCCTGACCGATAAAGGCCTGCACCGAGGTCGAGAACGAGTCGTAGGGGTGGTGCAGCAAGATGTCGCGCTGCCGCATCGCACCGAGCACATCACTGGGTGCGGCGCGCTCGACCGGTGCCAGCTCGGGGTGGGTCTTGGGGACGAAGTTGGGGTACCGCAACTCGGTGCGGTCCAGATCAGCCAGGGTATGCAGCGCGGTCAGGTCCAGCGGCGACGGCAGGCGGTAGACCTCGGAGGCGTTGACGTTGAGCTCGCGCAGCAGGAGGTCGTGGACGTGATCGTCCATATCTTCTTCGATCTCGAGCCGCACCGGCGGACCGAAACGACGCCTGGTCAACTGAAGCTCCAGCGCGGTCAGCAGATTCTCGGCGTCGTCTTCTTCAACCTCGACGTCTTCGTTGCGGGTGACGCGGAAGGAGAACGTCTCTTGGACCGTCATACCAGGGAACAACTGGTCCAGGTGCTCGGCGATGACCTGCTCCAAGAGCACGAAACGGTCGCGGTAGAGGCCGTCGGCTTCGGTGGAGAGCCGGATAAACCGAGGCAGCAGCGGTGGCACCTTGACCCGGGCGAAGTGCTCCCGCTCGGTGCGCGGGTTGGTCAGCACCACCGCGAGGTTGAGCGAGAGCCCTGAGATGTAGGGGAAGGGGTGCGCCGGGTCGACAGTCAAGGGAGTAAGGACCGGGTAGACGGTGCTGCGGAACATCTCGGCGAGGTCTTCTTGCTCCTTTTCCGACAACTCGGCCCACGGCACGACCGTGATGCCTTCGTTGCTCATGGCCGGACCGACGACCTCGGCGAACAGTTTGGCGTGCTGCTCCATTAGGGCGTGCGCGCCAACCGAGATTTCTTCAAGGACCTCTCGAGGCTCCAGGCCGGAGGCCGAGCGGGTGGCGATGCCGGTGGCGATGCGGCGCTTGAGACCGGCGACGCGCACCATGAAGAACTCGTCCAGATTGCCGGCGAAGATCGCGAGGAAGCGGGCGCGTTCCAGCAGCGGCAGGTGGGGGTCGGCGGCCAGTTGCAGGACGCGCTCGTTGAACTGCAGCCACGAGACTTCCCGGTCCAGGAAGCGTCCCTCGGGCAACTCGGCCGGCTCGTCCTCGGCCTGATCTTCGGCCTCGAGACGTACGAATCGACCGTTGGCCGCGCGCGGTGCGTTGCCGCGAATAGTGGGCAGCGGCACCACGCTATTGGACTCTACGAGCTCGGGTAGCACTGCCTGCCCGTTGGCTTCGGCGGCAGTGGACGCACTCGGCGACGTGGTCGGGTGGGAATCCGCAGTGCTCATCCCATCATCTTGCCATCGGGGGGCGAGGTCCGTGAAGTAATCATGGCGCGTACATCACGTCAACGTGCGTTTGCTCGAAGCCCAGGCGTCGATAGGTGGCGACGGCTGCGGCATTGTCCCCGTCGACGTACAACGTGGCTTCGGCGAGCCCGCACGCCTGCAGGTGACGCAGCCCGACGAGGGTGGTGACCGAGCCCAAACCTCGCCCTTGGTATGCCGGGTCGACCCCGACCACATACACCTCGCCAGCCGTAGAACGACTTGACCCCGGCTCGGCCGGCTCGACCTTGGTCCAGTGGAACGCGGCGAGCCGCGGGTGGTCAGGCTCGCTGACGTCCTCGATGAGCAGGAAGCCGTGCGGGTCGAACCACGGCTGACTCATCCGGTCGTTCAGATCGCTCGAGGCGATGCGCCCTTGCTCCCCGTGACCTGCGAAGGCTGCGGCGTTGACCCGTAACCATTCCTCCTCGTCGCGGCCCATCTCGAAGCTGCGCAGCGCAAACCCCTCTGGCACGGCAGTCTCGGGAAGAACCTCGTCGCCCCGCAACGGCAGCGACATTTGCCACAACTCGCGGACCACGCGCAATTCGTGTGCAGCGGCGAGGCCGCGCGCCCCGTCCAGATTGCCGTGCGCCCAGCCACGAGCCCGCGGCCATGTCGTCAGCACCTCATCTAGGAGCGCAGTGCCGACCCCGCGTCGACGGTGCTCGGGGTGGACCACTAACTCGTACGTCGCGAACTTGGCTGCGGGATCGTGCTCGACGTGGGCATACCCGAGGATGTGTGCGTGGATCTCGCCGGGGCGGTCCAACACCAGCAGGTGCGTGGTCTCGGTCGTCGCAGCACCGGGCTCGGAGAGTCGGCCGAGGTCCAGCACCGTCTGCTCGCTCAACGGCTTCACCCCGTCGTGTGTCGTGGCGCGCACTGCCACTGCCAGCACGTCCGCCGATCGTCGGGGGGCCAATTTTTGAGAAGTCTCGATGCCGAATTCCATGCTCATGCTCCTATGTCGTGCGACCGAGGACCGGCGAAGCGATACCCCACGTTGCGAATGGTGCCGATCAACGACTCACGCTCCGGGCCGAGTTTGGCCCGCAAACGGCGGATGTGCACATCGACCGTGCGCGTGCCGCCGTAGTAGTCCATGCCCCATACCTCTTGCAGGAGGGTCTCTCGGGTGACCACACGCCCCGGATTCTGGACCAGGTACTTCAGCAATTCGAACTCTTTGAACGTCAGGTCCAAAGGCCGGCCCCCGGCTCGCACGGTCCAACTGGACTCGTCCACGATGACGTCAGCCACCCTGATCGGGCCGGTGCCGACCTCGACACCGGCCGACCTACCCAAGCGTTGGCGCAACAGTCGCAACCGGGCCTCAACCTCGGCCGGTCCCGCCGTCGTGAGCAAAATGTCGTTGATGGGCCATTGATCATCGATGACGGACAGCCCGGCCTCGGCGAAGATGCCGACCACCGCATTCCAACTGCCCATTGCGGCGATGGTGCGCAACATCGAACGGGCAGCGCCCATGTCGGCCACCGCGTCCACCAAGATGATCTCGGGCTCGGGGCCGCGTAGGAGGGCCCCGGCATCCAGGGCCTCGACGCGCACCCGGTGCGGCAGCAGATCTAAGGCTGGGAGCACGCGCAAGACGGCCCCGTCGGAGCCGCCTGGAGTGAGCAACGCCATCTCCGCCACGCCCTAAAGGATAAGGGTCAACGCCTGCGCGTCAGCATGGAACGAGATCGCAGGACCAGAACAGGCCATAATGCGAGCGTGACTGCGCCGACGGAGACGACTGAGCCGTCCTCGGTGTCGGTCACGGCCTCGGTCGTTGGGGCTGCGCTCTTCCTGGGATTGACGGCCCTGGCCGGGCCGATGACCACCGCCTTAGCCATCGCCGTGACCATCGGCGTCGTCGCGTGGGGGTGGGCGGGGGCGTTGGGGTTGCCGACGCCGCGCGGCACCGTGGGCGTGCTGTTGCTGGGCGGGTTGGCGATCGTGTTGGCGGTGACGCTCAGCGCGGGCGATGGACATCTGAACTGGCTTCCCGGTGCGCTCGCGGTCTCCATCATCACGGCGTTTTTGCATCAACTGCTGCGCCGCGACGGGCGTCCCCGGGTCGCCGAATCGGTCAGCGCGGTCCTCCTTGCGCTGACCCTCTTCACGTGCGCGGCCTTCTTGGTGCCGCTCAGTCGCTCCGACCTGGGAGCGACGCTGGTGCTGGCGTCGGTGGGCGGGGCCGCCGCCTCAGCGCTCGTGAGTTTGGCCATGCGTGGGGGTGGGCCGCGGGTTGTTCCGTGGGTCGTCCCGATGGCGCTCGTTGCCGGTGGTGGCGGTGGCGCGCTCATCAGCCTCGTGATGCCGGCGCCGTGGTCGGCGTTGATGCTGTGCGGGGTGATGGCGGCGGGGGTCAGTCACGCGGTGCGCACGGTCTTTGCGCCGCTGCCCACGATGGCCCACGCTCGGCCCCGGGTGGTCGTGGCGCTCTGCTCGGTGTTGATCGTCGGGATCATCCCGTATGCCGTGGCGCTGGTCCTCGTGCCCGCTGCCCTGCCCGTCTGACTCTACGATGGGCGAATGCCTTTTGAGTTAGACCCGACGATGCACCCGGACCTCGCGCCCTTGGCGTGGCTGATCGGCCACTGGGAGGGCGCCGGGGTGGTGGGTTATCCCACGATCGAGTCGGCCAACTTCGGCCAAGCGGTGGAGATCACCCACGATGGTCGTCCTTTTTTGGAGTACCACAGCCACAGTTGGCTGCTGAGTGAGTCCGGCGAACGGCTGGCACCCTCGGGCACCGAGTCGGGCTTCTTTCGGCCGTTACCCGACGGCGAGGTCGAGTTGTTGCTGACTCACCCCACAGGCATCGTCGAGATGTATGTCGGGTCCACGAAGCCAGCCCAGTTGGAGATGCGCACCGATGGCGTGCTGCGCAGTCCGTATGCCAAGGAGTACGCGGCGGGCCACCGGCTCTACGGTCTGGTGAACTCGAACCTTATGTGGGCGATGGACATGAGCGCCATGGGCCAAGGGCTGACGAGCCATCTGTCAGCCGAGCTCAAGCGGGTCCCGTAGCTGGCAGCAGTGGCTGTCGGCATACTGAAAGGGCTATTTGCTGAAGCCCACGGTCGGGGAGACGTCGTCGACGTAGGTGTCCATCGTGTCGTCACGTAGATGCTCTTGCAGCTTCTCCAACTGTGCCTCGGCAGGCAACACGATCGACCCGGCGAGCGAGTCGGTGCCAATGCCCGTCCACGGGGCGGTCACGAAATTGATGTCATTCCCGCGGACGCCGCGCATCGAGAACGCTAGCGATCGCATATCGCCCATGTCGAGGGACTTGTCGACGGTGAGATTCTTGGTCGCGGCGTCGACCACTGAGGTCAGTTTGGCCGGGTTGGTCAGCGTCCCTGGTGACAAAGCCTTGAGCATCACGGCCTTGATAAAAGCCTGCTGGCGTTGCCCGCGTGAGATGTCACCCTGACTGAGGGCGTAGCGCTCGCGGACGAACTCCAGCCCGGTTTCGCCGTCCATCGTCGTGACGCCCTCCGGGAATCCGGGACTGGCTTCGGCGACGTTGACGTCGACACCGCCGACTGCATCGGTGAGCGACTTAAAACTCTCGAAGTCCACGATGGCGACCGAGTCGATCGGCACCCCCAACAGCGGCTGGATGGTCTCGACCACCAGCGGGGCGCCGCCGATGGAGTACGACGCGTTGATTTTGTTGGGCCGTGACGAGCCGGGGATGTCCACGAAGTAGTCGCGCGGGAAGTGAATCAGGTCCACGCGCTCGCGGTCGTCGGAAATATGCACCAGCACCATCACGTCAGAGCGGCCGCGTTCGGCGTCGAGATCGCGGCTGTCCGATCCGATGACCAGATAGTTCAACGCTTCTCCGGCGAGCGCCGAACGCTCCTGGGGCACGGGCTCCAATTGGCCGCTTTCGCCCGTGACCCCGCCATCGGCGTCGGTGAGCAGCGATTCGAAGGTCAGGTTGTTGTTGACCTTGTTGTTCAAAAACGCAAGGTATGCCGCAGCGCCACCGACCACGAGCAGGCTCAGAGTGAGCACGGCGACGATAAAGACGCGCAGTCCCCGTCTGCGCCTGCGGACAGGGACGTCGCCCTCGCCATCAGCAGATGTGAAGAAGTCATCCACTCGGGGGGTCGGGCCATCGCTCATGAGCGCAGTCTAAGCCGAGTCGATGCAGCCAACCTGCACCTCCCGAAGGCGGATCGGGCCATAAAAGCCGACGGCAAGTCCTACGACCAGTAGTGTCGCAAGGGTCAGTCCTTGCGTTACTCCATGTAGGCGGGTGACACAGTCGTGTCACCCCGGTAGAGGGGAAAATGGCTGGGTACGGCTCAGTGCTTCAAGCCCTGGCACTGGCGGGGTTGACGGGGGACTACGGGCGTGCGCTCAGAGCTGTGGTCATCGGGTCCGGTGCCACCGCCAGAGGCGCGGCAGCGGACTGAATGCGCACGGCGTTCACGACGTCGTGGTCTTGACAAACGGCAATGCCCCCATCACCGGCCCGCCCATCAACGCGGCGCGAGCAAGTGTGTTCGTGGTCGACTCCGATGGTGGACAGCGGGACCACGTGATCACCGAGAGGGCAGGAAGAGTTAGTGGGCTACCTCGCCCAGCGGGACATCATTGTCAACTGCATCCTGCAAGATCCGGCAGAGCCGTTCTTCTATCTCGGCGAGAACGACCTTGAAGGTTTCCGTCCTGGCAGCCTCTTCGTTGACGTGTCCTGTGACCTAGGTATGGGGTTCAGTTGGGCTCGCCCCACGACCTTCAAGGAGACGACGTTCGTCGTGGGCGACAACATCCTCTACTACGGGGTGAATCACAGCCCATCCTATCTGTGGAACACCTCCACACGGGAAAACAGCAACGAGTTGATTCCGTTCCTGCGGACCGTGATGGAAGGCGGATCTGCCTGGGACAATAACGAGACGATCCGTCGAGCGATCGAAATCCGAGACGGCCAGGTGGTCAATCCGCGCATACTTGATTTCCAACGTCGCACGGACGACCCGCCCTTTGATGTCATCCGATGACCAACTGACCGCGGGTCTAGCCAGAGATGGGTGCATGCCACCACTGCCCCGAGCGGTAGCGTGCTGGCATGGATGGTGACAGTACGACCGGTCGGGGTGTCGACCAAAATTGGGCGCAGCGACTGCACAATGCTGGCCTACGTATGACCCAGCCGCGTCAACGCGTGCTGACGGCCTTGGAACAGCAGGGCCACGCCACGCCGGAGGAGTTGGGCGCGGCACTGGCAGCCGATGGCCAGCCGACGTTGCCTGCGTCAACGGTCTACCGCAATCTCGAGTCCTTGGCCGAGGCTGGTTTGGTCAACCACAGCCACGTCCACCACGGCGCTCCGACCTACCACCTGCCACAGCACGGCGACCACCTCCACCTCGTATGCCGACAGTGCGGGGCCATCATGGAGGCCGACCCGGAGTTAGCCCACGATCTCGCGCGGAATCTTCAGCAGGCTCACGGCTTTGATGCTGAGGTGACACACATGGCGATCCACGGCCGATGTACATCGTGCGTAGATACTGCTTCGAAACACACAGAAGAGGACCGATGAGCGTAGAACCTGAGACTGGCACGGCGACCGCGACGAATGGGGAAGCGACGAGCGGGTGGTTGAGCCCGTTGCTCAGTCGTGCCGGTGCGGTGGTAGCCACTGGCGTGGATGCCGGGGTGGCGGCGCACTATGGTGACCCGAACCGCGAGCAACGCCTGCTGGACGAATCGTTTGCCTGTGTCGATCTCTCCAACCGCGGCGTCATCACCGTCAGCGGCCCCGACCGACTGACGTGGCTGCACTCGTTGACTACTCAGCACATGTCCACGCTCGAGCCGCGGCACAGCATCGAGACGCTGATCTTGTCGCCCAAGGGTCACGTCGAGCACGCTTTGCACGTGGTCGACGACGGCGAAACCACCTGGCTGACCACTGAGCCCGGGGCAGCCCCAGCGGTGCTGGGGTGGTTGACGAAGATGCAGTTCATGCTTCGGGTCGAAGTGAAGGACGTCAGTGAAGAGTTCGCAGTGCTCGGTGAGCCGATCGGCGCAGAGTCCGGCCCCGGTGAGCCCATCGCCTGGGTCGACCCGTGGCCCGGCGTGGTCGGCGACAGCGCGGCATACGGGCCCATCGAAGGCCACCCAGCGCAGGGGCGAGCCTGGCGTGAGCTGATCGTGCCGCGAGGGGACCTCGAAACAGCCGTGGGTGAGCGCCCCCTCGCGGGGACGTGGGCAGCCGAGGCGTTGCGCGTCGCGGCCTGGCGTCCCCGGGCGGGTGTGGACACCGACCACCGCACTATCCCGCACGAGCTCGACTGGATGCGCACGGCCGTGCACCTGCATAAGGGTTGTTACCGCGGGCAAGAGACAGTCGCTCGGGTGCACAACCTGGGTCGGCCGCCGCGCCGGATCGTGTTTTTGCACCTCGACGGGTCGGGGCACACCCTGCCCGAGCAGGGGGAGGACCTCAGGGTTGGCGCACTATTCTCTGCCCCCGATGGCGGGGCAGACGCAGCCACGGACGGTGCCCCAGCATCGGGGGCAAAGAATAGTGACGAGCCACCAGCCCCCACTCGGCCCATCGGCAGGCTCACGAGCGTCGCCCGGCACTACACCGACGGGCCGATCGCCCTCGCCGTGATCAAGCGCAACACCGACCCCGAGGTCGAGTTGGCCGCCGGGTTCACCAGTGCCGCCCAGACGCTGATCGGCCCAGCCTGATGGCACCGACAATGCCCCAGCACGCCATGTCTGCATACACGATGATCACGGTGGCCCCCACCGGGGCCGAGACCCTCAAAGAAGACTTTCCGCAACTGCCCACCACCCTCGCGGAGTTGGTTGAGACCGCCCAGCGTTGCGACGCCGCCGGTGCCGCCCTGATCCACGTGCACATTCGCGGAGAGGACCACCGTCCCTGCCTGGAGCCCGCGCGCCTGCGGGACACGGTGCAAGCCCTGCGCGAGAGCACCGACTTGATCGTGCAACTCTCCACCGGGGGCTCGGTGCACGACCCGCTTGATCAACGCCTGCGCGTGCTCGACGCAGAGCCAGACTCGTGCAGCCTGACCTGTGGCACGGTCAACTTCGGCAACGACGTCTTCACCAACCCCTACCCGTTCATGTCCGACTTGTACGTCGCAACGCAAGAGCGCGAGGTGGTGCCCGAGTTCGAGCTCTTCGACCTAGGCCACGTTGCCTCGTTGCAACGATTGCTCGATACCCATGGCTTGCCCTTTGGTGGTCGCGTTCACGTCGACTTCGTGACGGGAGTGCCTGGGGGTATGCCGGGCACCGTCCCAGCCTTGGTTGCTGGGGTCGCCGCTTTGCCCGCCGAAGTCACCAGTTGGTCCGCCACTGGCATAGGCAGGGCGCATCTCCCCATAGCGGCCGCGACCCTGGCGATGGGCGGGCACCTGCGGGTCGGAATGGAAGACAATCTGATGATGGCGCGCGGTCAGCAGGTGCAGCACAACGCTGATCTGGTCACTCGGGTCGCGGACCTCGCCGTGCTGTTGCAGCGTCCGGCCATGTCGACTACCGATGCACGCGAGATGTTGGCGATCCGGGCAGCGTGAGGCTCATCCAGGTCTAAGCCTCGTCGGAGGCACGCCTGAGCCAGGTCACGTGAGCGCACGTAGGGTGGCGCGCATGCCTTCATACAGTGCTTTGGGCGATGCGCCCGTCGTGGCCACCGTCACCCGTTCGGAGCTCGTCGAGTCGGTGCATCACGGCATCGTCGCGGCCACCAACTCAGACGGCTCCTTGCTGTTTGGGCACGGGCCGCACGACATCCCGATGTATCCGCGGTCGTCCAACAAACCCATGCAGGCCGTGGCCATGCTCCGCTCGGGCGTGCTGCTCAGCGGCGAGTTGCTGGCGCTCGCCAGCTCCAGCCACAACGGCGAAGCCTTCCACCTCGACGGTGTTCAACGCATCCTGGCTGTCGCCGATGAGGGGCTGACCGAGGCCGACCTGCAGAACACCCCGGACTACCCGCTGCACGAGGCCTCACGGAACGAGTGGATCACGGCGGGTCGAAAGCCGTCCTCATTGGGGCAAAACTGCTCGGGCAAGCACGCGGGCATGCTCGCCACCTGCATCGCAGCGGGATGGGACCTGTCGACATACCTCGATCCGGACCACCGTCTGCAGCGGGCGATGAAGGACACCATCGAGGACCTCTCGCGGGAGCATGTCGCCGCCACCGGGACCGACGGGTGCGGGGCCCCGGTCATGGCGATCACCCTGGCCGG
>JBBSVB010000024.1:0-13543 GCA_038233875.1 Actinomycetales bacterium
AAGCCCTTCTCCCGCAAGAAGGCGGTCGCCTGGCTGGAACGTCCCCCGACCTTGCAGACCACCAGCAGCTGCTGGTCGACCGGCAGCTCCTCGGCGCGGCCCGGGATCTCGGTGAGCGGGATGTGCACCGCCCCGTCGATGCGGCCGTGGTGCCACTCCACGGGCTCGCGCACGTCGAGAACGGTGACCCCGGCGGGGATCGGGTCGGGCACCTGGGCCACCTCGATCGTGGGAACTTCAATCATGATCCGCAGTGTGGCATGACACTTTAGTTGGACACCACATCGGCAATCCTGAGCGTGATGTTGACACGCATGGACATCGGGGTTGTCAGGTTCCTTGGACAGCAGCGCGGTTTTGACACTTTGCCGTGGACAGCAGTGGTGCCTCGTTGACAGGTTCAGTGGACAGCGGTTGGCGGCAGGGCGTCATACGGTGCGCTACGGGCCAGTCAGCCCGCCTACGTCCGGCTCGTGCCGTGCCCCCGGCCCTGAGGACGAGGTTGGTGAGGACTGACCTAGAAGTGGCGTCGGTAGTGCTGGAGGACTTCGCGGTGAGCCTCGATGATGTCGCCGTAGTGTTCCTCGCCGATGAAGTCGCGCCACGGCCAGTTGCGGCTGCGGTTGGCTGCGGCTCGGAATGCGAGTTCAACGCGCGGCACATCACCCTCGCGCTCGTCGCGTGTCCAGCGTTGTCTGCCGACGTATTCGCCGTCTAGCGCTCGGTAGGAGCCTGCGCCTTCGTCGCTTTCTTGGATGAGTCCTAGCCGGTACTCGTAGCCGTGGAAGGTTTCTTCGTAGTCCTTGTAGTCGAGGATGAGGTCTTCGAAAAAGGGACGGATGTCAGCCTTGAGGAGGTGGCTGGAGGGGTAGAGCCAGCCTGCGCTGTCCTTGCCCCAGCGTGGCATGGCTTCGACCCAACTCTTGCTCAGCAGTTTGTTGGGATGGAGCAGTTGTGCAGAGGGGGCGGGTTCGTCGTATCCCATGCCTCCTCGCCCGTGTACTTCGGTGGCTGTGCGGATGATGAGGCGTTCTCGGTCGCGTCGAACTGCGGCGACTCCGATCGCGGTGGTGGCGAGGAGAGCGGGCCAGAGTCGCGCGTCGTCTAGGCCGGGCGTGACGGAATTGAGTTGCGCGGTTCCGGCGTCGACGAGCCTTTGGAGAACATCGATCCAGAGTTGGTCGTGAATACCGTCGGGGTCGTGCCAGACACCGGTGATGAGCATGTGGGTGAGCGGGGTGACGGCTTGTAGGTGGTTGTTCCAGAGGGCTTGGATCTGCGGCCCGTCGAGCGTCTGCAGGGTGAGCGGTTGATTAGCGATGGATGTGGCGACGTTGTCGGCGGCGTCCATGAGGAGGTCATGAAGGTCGATGCGGCGGACGGGGTCTGGAAGGCACCTCTTCAGGCGTGCGAGGGCCATTGCCGTTGTGAGGGGCGGTTGGGCGAGCCGGTTGAGCGCGTCGATGCTGCCGACGAGGTCTGTAAAGAGTTCGTCGGCTCCCGCAGACGGGATTGCGAGTCCAGCGCGGTTGGTGAGGAGGCGGTGGGCGGTCTCACCCTTGCTGCTTCGGCTGTCCCAATAGAGGGGGTAGCGGCGGTTGGGGCTGGAGTCGAGTGCGTTGACGAGAGCGGTGTCGTAGTCGGCTGACCAGCCTGAAATGAGGAGCCCGCATTCGTCGAAGATCTGTCGGAGAAGCGTGGTCCACGCTTCGGGGTAGGTGGAGAGTTCTTCGGGCGTATTGAGGGTCCCGAGGTCTTTGTAGTCGCCGTGGAGTTTGACCACCGTGGCGTCGGAGTGAGCGAGGGGTGCCATGCCGTTTACGGCTTCGGGACGTGCGATGACTTGTGGTGAGACACCTGCGGCTTCGAGGGCCTGTTCGGTGAGCCGGTCGAAGTTGGTGGTGACGATGACGCGAACAATGCCCTGCTTGACCAGTTGGGCGAGGGCGCGGTGGGCGGCACTGGGGACTCTGAGTCCCTGTTCGCGGTCTTCGTCCGTGGGCTCGAAGAAGTCAGCGAGGAGGCCCTGCCTGACTGGAGCGGTCGGAGCCACGGCTGCAAGCAGGTTGGCGTAGCCAAGTTCACCATCGCCGTGCTCCGCCCACCATTGTTCGGGGTTCTCGTCAGCAAGTTGTTGAGATGCATCGTCGCGAGTTGGGTCGGCGGCTGCGGTGCGGCGGATCAATTCCTTGACCACGCCCCAACCGGTGGGGATGCCTGCACCGGTCGAGACCCCGGATCCGAGGAGGACGGCGTAAACGCCGGGTTGGGCGTGCATGGACGTGGCGAGCATGACTGTGGGTGAGAGCGCCGATTTTGGCAATGGGGTGCCTTTCTGCCGGGCGTTCAGCGTGACAGGTAGCACCGACAGCGTGGCTCGGGCGAGCCGTGCAGGGGGAGTTCGTCTCGGGTCTTCTGGACGTGGTGGTTCCGATCAATACTGGGACTGGTCCGGTGCGTGTTGGCAGGTGTACCGGTCCACCCGGTGGTCCGAGTCGTATTGACAGGCGGTTCGGACCACATCGGGTCAGTCGGATTCCTTGGTCTCCATGTCGCGCTCGCGCGTTTCGTGGTCGTGCTTGTCGCCCTTTTCGATGATGTCGAAGACAGGCTCCGAGACCTGCAAGGGTTCAGTCTGTTCCGGCTGGGGCTCATCAGTCTCTGGCGCTTCGGACTCTGGCGTGTTCTCGCTCATGTCACCTCCCTCCGGTGTTGGCGAGGACGTTCCCGGCGAGGACCGCCACCGCTGCGACTCCGAGGAGGAGCAGGATGACGGCGACCTTGATGCGGCCTGCTCGTGTGTCGGCTTCGTTCTTGGCTGCGACGACAGGTGACACACCCTGTAGGTCGGAGCCGTTGAGAAGGCCCTCGGCCATGTCGGGGACACCTGAACCGGCCACTGGGTTATCCATGTGTGTCTTCCAGTGTGCTCGCAGTTCCTCAACGCTCGGCATCTCCACCGATGTCGTCGTGATGCACCACAGAGCAAAGATGGCAGACGCGAAGATCAGCCCAGCCGTGACCACCGCGATGCCCCACGTAACCCATGTGGGGTCGAGGGTCTTGATCCCAGCACCTTGTAGGAGCAACGCCAAGATGACGCCGGTGAAGCCAAGCAGTCCGACCGCACGGGTGGTGAGGGCTTCGCTTCGTTTGTTGTGCCATTCGAGGAGCCAGCGGGCGTGCTCGATGTAGTCGCGTGTGTCACCGCTGGGGTCGGACATGCGACGTACTCCTCTGGTAGGCGGGCACGGCTGTGCCGGACGGTTGTGTCGCGTGGATGGGACACGACCAGCGGGGCGGGAGAGGGCTCGCCTCTCCCGCCCCTAGAAGGTCAGACCTTCTGCTGGATGGTGCCGCCGGGGTTCCGCTTGGCGGTCCCCTCGGTGACGAACTTGCCGGTCGACGCCGAGCGGTTCACGGCCCGGCTGTTGCCGGTCCCGCTTCCGACTCGCTCGGTGGTCGTCTTGGACGGCCACCGAGCGGCGGCTGCCTTGCTGACAAACCGACCGGACCCTGCACTGCGATTGACACTGCGTGCCATGTGAATCTCCTCCAAGGAGAATCACCGAGGCGGAGGGCCACATCTAGTCAGTGACCAAGAAACTCCACTATGCTTCCCAGTGCCAGACTGCGAATCAGGCACACCGGGAGTCATATCCTCGGTTCAGGGGCGGTCCCATCTCACTGGGACTGCCCCTTCGGCGTTCCCCTCGCGGGGAGCACCTACATACCTGTATGTCGCCTCAGCCGCGTTTGGGGTCGCGCTTCGTTGAAGTTTTTTTGGAGGCCATCTGTGCGGCCCGGTTTACCACTCGCGATGCTTGCGACTTGGAGACGCTGGCGCGGGCGGCGGTAGCGGACTTCGTCCCGAACGAGGACTTGGCGATCTTTTTCTCGATGTTGCTCATGCGGTTCCTCCGGTTGTCCCATGCTGCCCCTGAACGCGGGTCCGTTCACGGCGCAACAGACTTTTGACGGCCTCGGTTGTCATCCCGAGGTCGGCAGCGATCTCAGCGTTGGTGTACTTGCACGCATCCATAGCCATCGCGCGAGCGGCTCGCTCGTTGCTTGCTCCTTCAAGGATGGCTTGGGCGGTCAAGGTGCGGATGACGTCGTCTTCGACGCCGGTGACCCGGTGCCATTCGAGCGTCTCGGATTCGGTGGTGGGTAGTTCGTCAACGTCGAGGTCCAAGCCGCCCTTCTCCCAGCGGCGTACGGCGTTGGCGTAGCGGAATTTGCACTGGCCGACGAAGAAGGTCTTGAGGGAGGCTCCTTTGGCCGGGTCCCAGACCCCTGCGATCAGGACCTTCTCGCGGAACTTGTTCAGTGCGTCGGCGACGGTGTCCATCGCGATGGCTTCGCGTGCCTCGCGGTCTTGGGTGACCGACAAGGGGAGGTGCGGCGCTTTGGCGTTTTGCTCTGCGAGCCGGGCATGGATGACCCCGTCCCGCATCCACCCGCTGATGACAGCGACGCCGTAGCGAGCCAGTTCGTTGGCGATGAAGTCCCAGTCCTCACCCTCGAAGCCTTGTGCCCGCAGGTCGGCTTCCAGTTCCGCGTCACCAGCCAGCCGATCGAGACGTTCACTGTCACTGAGGTGCTCAGTTTGGAGCCAGATCTCGGAAGCACGGGAACGTTGAAATGGCGGCTGGGCAGCGTCGCTCGTTGGCTCGCGCACGACACTCCCCTCACCGGTTGATCCACTGCCCTAATGGTCCCATGCCGCCGGGCTGATCCGGGCGCTACGGAGCGTGCCTCCGACTCGCCACGGTCTCCGCTGCTGCAAGGTCGCAGGGCGTTACGGGGATGCCGCAGCGACTCCCTACCTGATGTTGATGACGAGGTACGTCTTCTCGGGGCAGACGGTGGCAGCGGCAAGCCGGAGGACCTTGACGACCTGCGGACGGCTCGGGGCTACACCTCCGTGGGTGAGTCCGGTACGGGTGATGACACGGGCCTTGTCGTCGTAGTGCGCGTTGTAGGCGAAGTTGTCGAGCAGGTCACACGTGTCGGTGGCGACCTTCGCCAGCCGGTGGTCCGGGACACCGGCTGTTAAGCGTGGGAACTTCTTGTGCACCACTGGGACGAACTTCGACTTCGCCACCTTGGCGCGCGCTGCTGCCTTCTCCTGAGGCGAGGCAATGCCTTGCTCCTTGCGGACGCGGTCCGCGAACCGCTCACCAGCAGACCGCCCGATGGCTGGCGCGAAGTGAATCACCGTCAGAGCCGCCACGACGGTAAGGGCAAGGCTGATGAGCCCGCCGACGAGACGCCTACCTGAGGAACTGTTGCTCATGCCGTCTATATCGGCGGTGGCTGGGTCTTCTGGACGTGGCGGGGCTGATCGATGCTGGGGTTGGTCCGAGCCGTGCTGGCAGGCGGCTCGGACCACCCTCGGCTCAGGCTGGGACCGGCTACTGGGTTCCGGCCTGCTTGTCGACGTGCCGGGCGCGGAGGGTGGCTAAGGTGACTTTTCCGGCGGTGGTGTCGATGGCCCAGAAGTCCCAGCCATTCGCGGCGCTCCCGTTCTTCACGGCGGATGCTGCGGCGCTCGGCGTCGGGTGGGTGTTGCCGTCGACGGTGAGCGAACCGTCCGCGTTGACGATCCCGCTGGCGGGCCACGCCGCGTTGGCCGAGATGACGGTGGCACCGGGCGGGAGGTGGCCTCCGTCAATCACCTGCTTGAGGGTGATGCCGTAGAAGCGGCTGGTCCTCTTGGCGGTCGTGGTGGCGAGGGCGGTGGCGTCATCGGCAGTCGCTGGGTCGTAGCCTATGAGGCGCAGGATCCGGCTAACCGGGAGGACAGCGGCTTCGAGCATGGCCCGTTCGAACGACGGCAGGGTCTCGTCCGAGGGCCGATTGCCATTGTGGAGCCGGGCGTCTTCGGCGGAATCGAGAAGGTCATAGAGGCGACCTTCGAGCCACGCCACCTGCGCTGAGTTGAACCCGTGGGTGGTGTCGCGCTGGATCAGAAGGGCACGCCTCCAGTGATCCTTCTGACGAAGGTGGCTGAGGATGCGGGAGCGCAGGCCCGGTGAAGTCGCCTTGCCGACGTAGGAGCCCCACGTACCGGTGGCCTCGTGGATGTCCAGCAGGATGTAGACGCCCGGTGCGTCCCACTCGGACCCGATTAGCGTCGCCCCGCCGCGTTCAACGAGGGCGAGCCGGAGCGCCGCGTGCGCTTCGAACATGATGACCGGTTCAGCGCTGGTTGCGGGAAGAAGCGCTGTGACGGGAAGTTCATCGTTGGATGAGGTGATCATGCTTAGTCCGCTTCGAGTAGAGGGCGTCAGGAAACTTGCTTGTGGCCGCAACGGCACGCGAGTTGGGAGCCGCTGCGGATAACCCATTGGCCGCACTTCGAGCAATACAGGGAATCCGTCAGCGCGAGCACGGAAAGTCCGAAGTTCTCTGCGTCGCTCCATGTGACGCCCTCGGCCCAGTCGTTGTAGTGCGCGCCGACTGCGTTGCGCAAGTGCATCCACACTTCGATTTCGTTCGCGACGTCCGAAAGAGTGGTCTTGCTGAGTTCCTTGCGTACTCCCGGCCACAGGTCGGCAAGTGTGTAGCGGTCTCCGCGACGGCGTTTGACGCTGATGGGGAGGGTCCAACTCATGGTGTCGCATACGTGTTCCAGAAGCCTGCCGGAGACCGCACAGACGGGTGCCGGATCTCCGACCGCAAGTGCGTTCTCCAAGTCCGCTGTCGCGAGTGCTTGTCCAGTGCCATAGGTGATTGACGGCCCGGAGGTAAAGCCCCAATTTCGGATTTCAACTTCGGCGACTGGGTGGCCTGCGGATTGGAACAGCGCAAGCAATTGGGCGCGCCACAAACGGTCATGCACTGTGATAAGCAGTTGCCAGTCTGCAAACTCGTCAAGGATCAGGTTCATCACGCGAACGCGGATCGTGGCGTCGACGGACTGAAGGACATCGTCGAGAATCAGGACCTTTGCTTGGCCCTGCTCGCCCGCCGCTCGGGCCACGGCGAGGAAGTACAGCAGAGCGATGAGGTCTTGGTAGCCCTCGCTGAACACCTTCTGGGGTGCGCCAACGAAACCCGTACTGAGTTCAACATCAAGTTCGAGACTCATGGGACCCAGCCGCCCCAGTTCGGCACTGATCCGCGCCACGTGACCCGCACCGGTCACTCGCTGGAATGAACTACTGAGCCATTCGCTCACGTCACCCAAGATCGCGTGTGTCCGTCGTACCCGCTCGGTCACTTGGGTGGAAACCTGAGTCGTCTTTCGTCGACGGACGCGCGACTCTTCGAAGTCAGTAAGAGCAAGTTCCAGCGCTGCGACCGGATCCACGAGGTTGCGAGCAAGACTGATGCTCTTGCGGTGGCGGGGAGCGACGCTCTTGTACACAACGTTGTTCACCATGACTTTCACGTCGCTCAACTCATGGGGTGGGTCCACTCCGAGGATCTGAGCGACAGCCGCAGCCGCCTGTCGTACATGAGTCTTTGCTGCGACAAGTACATCCTCGGTCTCCTGTTCCGATTCCCACTCCGACGGCGTGGCGTGCTCTTGTCCCAAGTAGTGGTCCAAAAGAAGCGTGCCCCGGCGTTCCGGTGGGAGTTCCAAGAAGTTGAGAATGTCGGAACGCTTCAACGACATCGGTACGTACTGGAAACCGTCTGACTCTCCCGATGCGGACACCACAGTCCCCTTTTCAGGGTCCCTCCGTACCTTGCGCCCTAGTACGGTGCCATCCGTCAAAGTCACTGCCACGGAACATGTCTCAGCGTTAGTCGCCAAGTTGAACAGGTGGGGGCGGGATCGAGCACTGAACTTGGACGAACGTCCAATCTTGCCCTGACACGCCCACTCAACTGCGTCGACGATGCTCGATTTTCCAGTTCCGTTCTCGCCGAACACGATGCAGGACGAGGGCTTCCCGTTCTTGTGCGCAAACGACACTGCAGCGTCACCAGTGACTCCCCGGAAGTCACGCAGTTGGACCTGAGAAACCCGCAGATTGGAATGTCCCGGTGAGCGTCGGCTCATCAGTAGTTCTCGCTGATGTAGGCGTAGGCGTTGTCGAACATGGGTCCGCTGGCGGGGAGTGCATACTTGCGGAGTACGAGGCGGAGTTCTTTGCGGACGGTGCGGTCGCCGTCTTGAGTGTTGTTCCAGCCGGTGAAGCGGACTTGCTTGACGATGGTGTCGATGTCGCGGACGAGGTCGTCAACGATGAGTGGGGTGTCGGCGGGCTTGTACTGCTCGACGATCTGGGTGAGGGCTCCAATGTGGGGGTCGAGGAGGTGCTCGACCTGTTCGTCGAGGAGTCCTTCGTCTTCCAGTTTCTCGGCTTGGACGGCGAGTTTGGCGACTTCGAGGGCCTTCTTGAGGAACTCGATGGAGTCTTCGGCCTTCTGCATGGCTTGTGCTCGGAGGCGTTCGATCTGTTCGGCGAGGGACCGGTAGACCGGGTGACCGGAGCCGTCGAGGCGTCGCTTGATGCGGGCGTCGATGGCGGTTAGAACTTCGTCGAGGGTGACGGGCTCATCCTGCAGATCCCGTTCATCATCGTCATCGCGGTCGAGACCGAGGTCCAGTTCGCCTTGTTCGATCAGTTGGCGCATCGCTTCGATGGCGTCCGGGTCGACGATGACTTCTTCGAGGCCGGTGCCGGTCACGCGCACGTTGGACATGTGACCGTGCACGAGGGCGAGAGTCTTAGCGCCGAGGCGGTCCCAGAGAAGTACGTCGGAGGTCTGTGTGGGCTTGATGGCTTCGTAGACCTGTGCGAGCCACTTGTAGTCGGCGCGGTGGTTGTTGAGGATCTCGTGCGGGTCGAGGAACTCCCACAGGGTCTCGATAGCGGTGAACTCGCGAGCGAACGTGTCCTTCGCTTCGGCTGTGGAGAGCCGGTCACGGGCATCAGAGAGCGCTTCGAAGGAGTTATCGCGGCGGTCGATCCCGTCGAAACGCGGGTACATCATGCGAGCCATGCGAGCGGCGAACTCCCCGGCAAGGGCGTTCACGTCCACCTCACGTGAGCCGCCGGTGTCGGGGTCGGCAGCCTTGAGCGCTTGAGCGATCTGGTTACCAAGGCCGATGTAGTCCACGACCAGCCCGTAGCGCTTCTCCTGCCCGGTCACAGGGTTGGTGTAGCGGCGATTGGTGCGGGTAATGGCTTGGAACAGGGTGTGCTTGCGCAGTGGCTTGTCGAGGTACATGACCTGCTCAATGGGGGCGTCGAACCCGGTAAGCAGTTTCGCGGTGACCACGAGGAACGCGAGCGGGCTCGTCTCGTCGTTGAACTCCTGCTTGATCTTGGCTTCTTCGTCACGGGTGCGCCGGTACTGGGTGAACTCGGCAGGCTCGTCCTTGCCCTGCCCCACGGACATGACCACAGCGACCTCATGGGCCAGTCCACGCTCGGTGATGAGCCGTTGCATCTCGTTTGCGTAGGCGACGACGAGGGCACGGTCGAACGCGACCACCTGTGCCTTCATCCCGACGGGTGCAACCTTGGCTTCGAAGTGGTCGATGATGTCGGTGCAGACCCGGCGGATGCGGTCTGGGTTCATCAGGATCGTCTGGACGTGCCCGGCCTTCCCGGCAAGGAAGTCCCGGTCCTCCTCTGACAGCGACTCTTCCTCAGCGAACACCTCGAATGCGTTGTCGAGGTCTTCCCGAGCGAGATGAAAGTCCACCAGCCGCGTCTCGACGTGGACGGGGACTGATGCGCCGTCGGCGATGGAGCGTTCCATCGAATACGTGTTGAGCACGTAGCCGGGGTCATCAGGGTCGCCGAACAGTTTGAATGTGTTGCGGTCTACGTCGGCTACCGGTGTGCCAGTAAGCCCGAAGAACCGTGCGTTCGGCAGCGCGGTGCGCATGTCGTCACCAAGGTTGCCTTCGGTGGTCCGGTGGGCCTCGTCAACGAGCACGATGATGTTGTCGCGCTTGTTCAACTCGCCAGCGCCTTCGAACCGGAAGATCGTGGTCAAGATGATGCCGCGCTGGTCCTCACGCAGCAGACGACGCAGGTCAGCCTTCGACTCAGCGGTGTTCACACGCGGCAACCCAGCGGTCCTGAACTGGCGTTGCACCTGCTCAATCAGGTCCAGTCGGTCCAGCACGACCACAACGGTCGGGCCACCGACCTCTTCGGTGTTCAGGAGCATGAGCGACGCGAACGCCATCAGGAGCGTCTTGCCGGTGCCTTGGTACTGCCAGATCAGGCCACGTGTACCGCCAGCGAGGACCTTGCGGACGATGGCCTCAGCAGCCTCCACCTGCGGGTAGCGAGGGACCAACTTTCGCTTGCCACCTGTGGCGGTCTGCTCGAAGAGCGTGAAGTCACGCAGGATCGACAGCACCCGAGCCGGGGTGAGCAGCAGGTCTACCGACCGCTGCACTCGTTCCAAACCGTCAAGGTCGTAGGGGTCGTCAGTGGACCCCCACATGAGCCACGACTCGGCCTTCTGGCCGACACCGCCATAGTGGAACTCGCGTCCCTCCGTCGCGGCGAGGAGCACGTTCGGTGCGAAGAACTCCGGGTGCTCCACGGCATACACCCGGTCGATGTCACGAGCCGCGTTCAGCCACGACACCTTGGCCTTCACCGGCGTCTTCGTCTCGATCACAACCAGCGGGATGCCGTTCACCCACAACACGAGGTCGAAACGGCGGCGTGCGCCCTCCGGGCCGATGGTGACCTCTTCGGAGACCACGTAGGTGTTGTTATCGAGGTTGTCGAAATCGATCAAGCGCAGAGGCACGTACTCGTCAGTGCCGATGTACTTGTGCGTGTAGTCACCGCGCAGCAGAGTCGTCATCCGCTCATTCGCTGCGACCAACCCTTCATTCGCGGCAGCCAGCACGGCCATCCGGATGACCGGGAGAACCTCATCAATCCGCTCGGGTGCACCGGCCAACTCCGGGTTCAGCACCTCCAGCGCTTCGAGAAGCCACTCCTCGACCAGCACCTCAGTGGACTCGCGCGGCACAGAGTTGGGGGGGCGCGGCGTCTTGCCGAAGTCACCGACCACCCGAGTCCAGCCGATCGACTCCAGTCGCTTCGCCAACCACGCCTGCACGGTTGAAGATTCCGAGAACCCGGCCACTACATCGCTTCTTCCAACATGTCGTCGAACGTGGACGGGATCTGGAATTCTCCCGTTGTCAGTGCGCGGACCACCTCAAGGCGCAGCACATTCAACGCTCGCATCTCGTCCTTCAGCGCACTCACCTCGCCTGTGACTGCGTCGAGTCGAGCAACCCATGCCTCCTGTTCTTCAAGGGACATCTTTGGAAACCCGGCCTCGGCCAGCACTACTCCCTTGGAAAGGTTCGGTTGTGCGGCTCCGGTGGCTGACTTCTTGAGGTCGCTCGACCGGGCACACATCCAGTGATACAAGAAGCGGGAGTCGGCCCTGCTTGGGTCGGCGACTAGCGCTAGGACGGCTTGGTTTGTAGCCGCTGGGGTGCCGAGGTATCCGACCTGCGCAGCAGTAGCGCCATACATGGCAACCACCACGGTCTCAGCAGGAACGAGCCAAGCGGCGGATTCGGCGAGACCAACTTCCGTCAGAAACTCGCTCGTCGATGCGATCCAAGGGCTTGCTACCTCCCCGGACTTGAGCCAAGGAATCGATCCCGAGTAGTAGTCACTTCGCGACCGGTCGGGGGTTCCTCCCGCGCGAGCGGTCGTTAAGACTGACGACAGAGGCTGAATATCAGACTCCATCAATTGGTCACGGAGAGCGTCTAGTACCAGTGATGCCGCCATGAACTCAGCATCAAGAGCATCAACTACTCGATCCACGGCATTGACGACATGTTCCGCCCTGACCTGCATTGGAAGGCTGGGGTAGGACACGGGGATCGCACGCAGCGATTCTCGGTTTAGAGTCTTGCCTTTCACCGCGCGGCCAGCGCCCTCGGAAAGATCCTGCGATTCGAGAACCAGCGCTAGATACGTCTCAGACAGCACCGCAGAGTCGGTTTGCAGGCGCGCGATGGCCTCATTTGGAAACAGGTCTTGGGCTGCAAACCCGATGCGCCCGATGCTGAGTTTGAAACTCATCATCAAAGATCCTGCAGGAAACATCTTCGCCTTGCCTTCGGAGATGGCGAGATCAGTTACGCCTTCGCCAACCGGTTTGACGATTCGATGTTTCATGTCCGCAATGGTGCAGAACGGGTGTGTTTGATCTGCTGTCCAGTAGCGGGCATCTGCGCGCGGCGGAGTCCTACCGATACTGATCGTCGCAACCTCACCCAGCGTCGACTTCGTCCATTCAGTCATTCCGGTACCTCGATACCGGCAGCCGCCAGCCGCTCGATCATCCTGATTTCCAAGTCAGATCGCTTGGCGCGGGCAGCCGCGTAGTCCATAAGCGCCACTTCGAGGCCGACACCTTCGACTTCAGCGGCTCGCACGTACCGGCTGAGATTGAGATCGAAGCCATTGCCCTTGATCTCGTCGAACGGCACGAGTCGTACGTTGACACCATCTTCACCGTCTGGGTCGTCGCCAGTGCGATACGCGGTGAGGATCGCGTTCATGTCGTCTTCGGCCATGTGGTTCTGGTTCTTGCCCTTAATGAAGCGGGCCGATCCGTCGACGAACAGAGTGTGGTTGCGGCGTTCTTCGGGCTTGGTGGCGCGGAAGATGAGCAGGCAGGCCGGGATACTGGTGGAGTAGAAGAGATTCGGTGGGAGGCCGATGACGGCTTCCAACTGGTCACGCTCGATGAGGCATTGCCGGATCTTGGCTTCGGCTCCTCCTCGGAAGAGGACGCCGTGCGGCATGACGACGCCGACGCGTCCGGTGTCTTCCTTCATCGAGGAAATCATGTGTTGAATCCACGCGTAGTCGCCGTTCTTGGCGGGCGGTACGCCGCAGAAGGACCGGGGGTCGGCGGGCCATGTGTCGGCTCCCCAGTTCTGGAGGCTGAACGGCGGGTTGGCGATGACAGCGTCGAACTGGGTGAGCGCGCCATTGGGTTCGCGGAGTCCGGGGTTACGGAGTGTGTCGCCTCGAACGACCTTGTAGTCCTTGATGTTGTGCAGGAACAGGTTCATGCGGGCGATGGCGGCGGTGGTGAGGTTGACCTCTTGGGCGTAGAGCCGCAGGGTGCGGGGGTCGCCGCCACGTTCGCGGACGTTGTTGATGGTTTCGACGAGCATGCCGCCTGAACCGGAGGCCGGGTCGTAGACGGATTCGCCGCTTTTAGGGTCGAGGATGCCGACGAGGAGGTGAACGACCTGCCTTGGTGTGAAGAACTCTCCTGCCTTCTTGCCGGACTCGTCGGCGAACTTCTGCAGCAGGTACTCGTAGGCGCTGCCGAGCAGGTCGTTGGTGACGTTTTCCGGGTTGAAGGAGACCCCGTTGAAGGCGTCGATGAGTGCGGTGAGCGCGGTCTCGGGGAGACGGGCTCTTCACAGATGACGGTGTAGTCGCGGTCTGAACCCTCCCGACTCGAGCAGCGATCTGGCGATGTAGTTCGTCAGGTTCCGGAAGCCGAGCGCTGATCCGCGTAGGTGCTCGAGGCGTCCGTTGATCGCCTCGGTCGG
>JBBSVB010000025.1:0-13462 GCA_038233875.1 Actinomycetales bacterium
ATACGTCGTTCGCATGTAGCCATTCGACGACGCCTTCGCAGCTACCTTCGTGCCCACCCGGAACGACCCCAGGAGCTTCGACGTCTTTGACGTACCAGAGCGCACGTTGACCTCACGCACAATCCTGTGAGTGAGTTTCGGCGAGCTCGCCGCTGTCCCGTTCGACACCACCTTGACATATTTACTAGAGCCAGAGACGTACCTTGCCTGCCCTTTAGAATTCTTAAATGAAATCCATCCATTGGACTGCTTGGTGCCCTTAAATTTTGTGCCGCGCTTTAAGGAATCGACCTTTAAATCGCTCGTTGAGGGCCCCGTCCGGACGTAGAGACTGCTAGCGACCACCTCGTATGTCTTCACGGCAGCCATAGGAATAACTATCGACTCAACAGTAGCGGGCTGCGCTGCGGCACTTGCTATTCCGGGGGGAAAACCGTAACTGAAGGCTAGCGCAGTCAGTGAGGCGACCAAGACATGACGAATCATTAAAAACTCCTATGAATATGGCTCCACGTCGACGCACCATTACGCCAAAACGTTTGGGGGTTCGGCGTAATGTAACAGGCGGACAGAGCCGTTATGTGGCCCTCTCAAATTACACTTATGTAATTAATTGCGCTATGTCGCCACTTGATTTAAACCGCCAACGCACGCTTCCCGTTGCGGCACTTAACCCTACGGCGTAAACATAGATTGTTTTAGGTAACTCTGGGAGTACCCGGGCCGGGATGTGATCATTCGCCCTACCAGACGGCATACAGGGCAGCCTGGCATCGCTCATCACCCGGTCGGTCATGGCCGTCCTCTTGAGTTCCGTCAGGGCGCGCTTCGACATCCTGGATGGCACCACGGAACGAAGCAACGGGTCTCGCTGTCCTATCGCTACGACCGCTTGGGCCAGCGTGATGATCGGCACCGCGGTCGCCACGTAGAACAGTGACGGACACCCGCGCAACGGACATCGAGCGCTATGCCTGGTCGACCGAGCAGGTCCTAGGCGACCAAAACTAGCGAGTCGTCACCGCGACCGTCTTGACCCGTGCTGTGTTCATGCTGCGGGCGTGGTGCTGGTCGGCCTGATCGTATGTCTCCGACGCCGCCGAGTTGCCTCCCCCAACGCGAGCTAGAGGTTCGGCACCGATTTCATCGCGGTGGCGATCTGCTCGTCCGGCAGGTCGTAGTCCGTCATCGACCCACTGAGGTACTGCTCGTAGGAGGCCAGGTCGAGGTGACCGTGGCCGCACAGGGCGGTCAAGATGACCTTCTCTTCGCCGGTCTCCTTGCACTCCAACGCTTCACGAATCGCTGCAGCCAGCGCATGTGTCGGCTCAGGCGCTGGGACGATGCCCTCAGCCTTGGCAAACTGTAGGGCTGCCGAGAAGCACTCTGTCTGCGGGATTGAGATGGCTTCGACAAGACCCAGTTCGTAGATGTGCGACACCAGCGGGCTCATCCCGTGGTAGCGCAGACCGCCCGCGTGGATGGGCTCGGGGATGAAGTCGTGCCCGAGGGTGTGCATCTTCATCAGCGGCGTCAGACCGGCGGTGTCGCCGAAGTCGTAGCGGTACTCGCCCTTGGTCAGGCTGGGGCAAGCCGCCGGCTCGACGCAGCGAATGGTCGGGTTCATCCGGCCCGCCATTTTTTCACGCAGGAACGGGAAGGACAACCCACCGAAGTTCGATCCTCCACCGGTGCAGCCCACGAGTAGGTCTGGCGTCTCGCCGACTTTGGCGAGCTGCAGCAGCGCTTCCTCGCCAATAATTGTCTGGTGAAGAAGCACGTGGTTGAGCACCGAGCCGAGCGCATACCGAGTCTTCGGATCGGCGACCGCCATCGAGACTGCTTCGGAAATGGCGATGCCGAGCGAGCCTGGGTGGTCGGGGTTTTCGGCCAGCAGCGAGCGTCCGTATTCGGTGACCTCCGACGGGCTGGGGTGGACCGAGGCTCCCCAGATCTGCATCATCGTCCGGCGGTGCGGCTTGGCGCGGTAGGACGCGGCGACCTGCCACACCTCGCACTCCATGCCGTATTGCGCGGTCGCGAAGGCAAGAGCGCTGCCCCACTGACCGGCACCGGTTTCGGTGGTCAACTTGGTGATGCCCCCTTGGTGGTTGTACCAAGCCTGGGGCACCGACGTGTTGGTTTTGTGCGACCCGGACGGGCTGACGCCTTCGTACTTGTAGTAGATCCGCGCGGGGGTGTCGAGCAACGTCTCGAGGCGGCGAGCGCGGAAGAGGGGGCTCGGCCTCCACAGTTTGTAGACGTCGAGCACTCCCCCGGGAATGTCGATGTAGCGCTCGGTGCTGACCTCTTGCTCGATCAAAGCCATCGGAAACAGCGGCGCGAAATCTTCCGGGCCAGCCGGCTCATGGGTGCCGGGGTGCAGGGCCGGAGGTGGCGGTTGCGGCAAGTCTGCGACCACGTTGTACCACTGCGTGGGCATCTCGGACTCGTCGAGAAAAATCTTGCTGTATGTGGGGTCGGTGGCAGCCATGCGAGATACCTTAGCGGCGTGTGATCACCCTCTAGGAGCTCACTGCCGCACAGTCGGTGGCCTGAAAGATCAATAGTTGTAACGTGTCGGGCTGACCGTTCTCAATCTTGGTCAACTCGGCCTCGATGTCCGCTACGAGTTGCATATTTGCCAGGCTTGGAGTGACGAACGCGTTGTCCCTCATCGTCTGCAGGGCGCTCGTCACGTCGTACCGAGTCTGAGTCACCACTGCATACCCAACGTCCGTCACAATCTCGCACGCTGGCTCTTTGACCTCACTGGATGCTTGGCTAGCCTTGCTTCCTGCCGCAATAACCCGCTGACGCCACACCTGAACAACATCGTCGCTGCTCTTGCCTGCACTAGTGTCGCGTGTCTGAAGTACGTTGACGCTTCTTTGCTTTGGTGAGGATTTGGTCGGCGGTCTTAGTCCATGTGAATGGTGTGCAGCGTTCGTTCCAGCTGTCGATGAAGGCCTCGATGGCGGTAATGAGGTCTTTGACGGAGGTGAAGGTGCCACGTCGGATGGCTTGGCGGGTGATGATGCCGAAGAAGATCTCGACCATGTTCATCCAGGACCCCGAGGTCGGCGTGGAATGCATCGTGATCCGGGGGTTGCGGGCCAGCCAAGCCGCAACTTTGGGATGTTTGTGGGTGGCGTAGTTGTCGGCTACGACGTGCAGCTTGACCCGTGGGTAGGCCTTGGCCACGAGTTTGAGGAAGTCCAGGAACTCGGCGTGGGTGTGCCGCTGGTAGCAGGCGTCGGTGACCCGCCCGGTGGCGACCTCCAACGCGGCGAACAGGCTGGTGGTGCCGTTGCGCTTGTAGTCGTGGGTGCCTTCTCCGGCAGCCCTGGCCGCAGGGGCAGGATCGGCGCGGTCCGATCCAAAGCCTGAATCTGCGTCTTTTCGTCCACACACAGCACGACAGCCTTGTCCGGGGGGGTTCAAGTAGAGCCCCACAACGTCGCGGACCTTGGCCTCCAACTCGGGGTCGGTGGAGAACTTGAACGTCTCCCGTTTCCACGGCTTCAGGTCGTGCTCACGCCAGATCCGGGCCACCGAGGCGAACGAGATCCCCAGGTGCTGGCCCAGCAACCGGGCCGACCAGTGCGTCACTCCCAACTCTTTCGGGGGTCCCAACATCGTCTCGGCCACCACGGCCAGATCATCGATCTCCGGCGGGCGCCCCGAGCGGGGCAGGTCACCCAGCGCGCTCACCCCGCCCGAGGTGTACCGGGCCCGCCAGTCGATCACCGTCGGCCGCGACACCCCGACCGTCTCCGCGATTGCCGTGTTCGAAAGTCCTTGCGAGGCGAGCAGCACAATCCGGGCCCGCTGAGCCAGACCGGCCTCGACCGTGGACGAACGAGTCATCGAAGTCAGCGTGGATTCATCACCAGGACGCAGCACCAGCGGGGCAGCAACAGACATACCCCATTCTCCCAAACACACACCGTAAAATTACTTACGACACGCGACACTAGTTGCCTCGCGCTGGGCGAGCACATCGACGTCCCTGGCCGAGATGACGACAACTTTGGCGATCTCGTCGGCGGCTGACGCGACGCGGTTGCAACCTGCAGTAGTAGCAGTCACGGGGCAAGCGCCTCCCGGGCGGCGCGCCGTCCAGCGTCGACTGCGCCCTCCATATACCCACTCCAGGCCGACGCGGTCTCTGTGGCAGCCCAACTGATCACTCCGATCGGGCGGCTCATCGATTCGCCGAAGTGCAGCAACCCGCAGGGTCCGAAGTTGGAGTTGTAGCAGCCGCGCGTCCACTGCTCGTCCGCCCACCCAAGCTCCACGATCTGAAGCGGTTTGGCCGCCCGCGGGCCGAAGTGTCGACGGAGTTCTGCGCTCAGCGCTTCCTGCCGTCGCTCCGGCGGCCACCGACTCGCCACCCGGGCCGACTCGCCCTCGAGGAAGGCAAGGATGATGCCTGGCCCGCCAACCTCGTCGGGCAAACAGCTGTCGTTGGACATGCGCGCCGGGCCGACACTGGAGATGAGCTGACCGTTCAGACCCTCGTCGCGCCAGAACGGCTCGTCGTAGAGCGCAAACATCTTGTGGGCCGATGCTTGCGGCACCCGTTGGGTCATTTGATCTCGTATGCCGGGCAGCGGGGGGTCGTACATGATTCGCCCCGCCAGCGTTGGCGAGAGCGCGACGATCACCCGGCGTCCGTGCGCCACGAGCCCGCCCCGGCAGGTCACCGTCACCGAGTCCGCGCCGTGATCGATCATCGACACTGGCACGTCGAGCACGACCCGCTCACCCAAGGCTGCCGCCAACCGTTGCGGAATCAGGGACGTCCCACCGACGAATCGCTTGGTCTGAGCCCCACCCTCGGACTCGGCCAGCAAATCTGCGGTCACACCGCATACCGTGATGTTCTGCAGCAGGCACAGCAACGAGACCTCGACGGTCGGCACCGCGAGAATTCCGACGGTGCAGATCTCGAGAAGCTCTCGGGCAACCGGGGACAGGCCCTGGCTGTCGTACCACTGGCCAACCGTGATCCGGTCCCACTCGTCGGCTTGGAGCGCAAGCCACGGCTCCGCAGCAGGGACCGTCGCAGCCATCTCATCGATGTGGCGCAGCACGCGCTCGATCCCGGTCAGTTCGTCGCCGAAGCGCTCGCGGAAAGCCTGCTCACGGAGCACTTCACCACTGAGTTCGTAGGAGGTCTCCCCGGCATCGAACTGCTCGTAGATCTCGACGTCCAACTCGGCCGCGAGCGCCTGCATACCGAAATGGGTGTCGCCAATCCACTGAGCGCCGAGCTCGAGCGGAACCCCGTCGACGTGCTGGGTGAAGATGCGGCCGCCGACGCGATCGTTGGCCTCCAGCACCAGCGGCTCCAGACCAGCGGCCAGCACCGCTCGCGCCGCGATCAGACCGGACAGCCCAGCCCCGACGATGATGACGTCCGCTTCACGCCTCATGAGTCGAAGCCCAGCCCGAGCGTGTCCAGGGTGCGCAGCCATCCGTTGCGCTTGCCCCCGTTGTGATCGGCCCGATCAAGGGACCACGTGGTCAGAGCGATGGCACCGTACCGGGCTGGTTCGGGAGGGAAGGGCAACGGTTTGGTGCGGACCATCTTCGTCCGAGTACGTTCCGTTTCTTTGCCGCCGAGCAGATCCAGCATCACCCGCGCGCCGAACCGGCTCGCCCCGACCCCGAGGCCGGTGTAGCCGAGGGCGTAACTCAACTTGCCTCCATACGCCCGCCCCCAGAAGGTGGTGAACCGACTGCAGGTGTCGATCGAGCCGCCCCAGCGGTGAGTGAATCGCAATCCCGTTAGGTGCGGGAAGGTCGTAAAGAAGTGCTCGGCGAGGAGGGCGTAGGACGCGGCGCGGTGGTCGTATTCGGCGCTGACCTTGCCGCCGAAGTGGTAGATGACGTCCCATCCTCCCCATAGGATCCGGTTGTCTTTGGTGAGCCGGTAGTAGTGGAATTGGTTGCCTGAATCGGCCAAACCCTGGCGGCCCTCCCAGCCGATCAAGGCCAACTGGTCGGCAGACAAGGGCTCGGTCATCAACACGTAGTCGTAGACGGGGACGACGTAGTTGCTCAGTCGGCGCAACAAACTGGTGGCGGAGTTGGTGGCAAGGGCCACCTGCTTGGCCTGCACCGATCCGTATGCCGAGCGCACCGTGAGCCCGGTCCGCTCGTCGTCGAGGCCGGTGACCTCGGTCTGTTCGTAGATCCGGACCCCGAGATCGAGGCAGGCCTGGCGCAGACCCCAGGCGAGCTTGGCCGGGTGCACCATGGCCACCCCGTCGGGGTCGTGGATGGCCGCAAGGTAGGTCGGCGAATGCACCAACGACTGGATCTCGTCACGGTCCATCACTCGCGGGCGCCCACCGTGGTCAGCGAGCAGGTCGGCGAATTCGTGCAGCCCATCCACCTGCCACGGCTTAACCGCGATGTCCAACTCGCCGGTGCGCTCCCATTCGGCGTCGATCCCGTAGCGATGCAGGGTGGCTCCGATGCCTTCGAGGTTGTCTTGACCCATCTGCTGCAGGGTCGCGAACTCATCGGGGAACCTCTCGATGCCGTTGGCCTCGCCGTGGGTGAGGCTCGCCGAGCAGAATCCGCCGTTGCGACCAGAGGCTCCGCTGGCGATCGCCCCGGCTTCGAGCACTACGACGTCGCGCGAGGGGTTGTCCTCTTTGGCCTGCAGGGCACTCCACAACCCCGTGTAGCCACCGCCGATGACGCACAGGTCCGCGGTTTCGGGGCCGACCAGCGTCGGCAACCGTGGCGGCGCTGCCGCATCTGCCAGCCAAAACACGGCCGGTTCGGCATCGGCCAGCGAGCGCACGTGGGGTGGCGCTGACTTCTTCAACATGTCAATCTCCCGGGTCCTGAACGGTGCCGCCCCAAATCGCCTCTTGCCTGCGGCCCGGTTCTCCGATATTTCTTACCTCTGAGAACACATTACCGAGACCGCTAATCCGTCATGCGGCCGATCCGAGATGAGACCACGATGGCTGCTAGACACGAAAGCCCCTCCTCGCATGATCTGAGCGAGCACAAGGGCTTGAGCGAGGGCTCGTTAAGCCTCACCGGGGCAGTCGTGGTCGGGTTGGCCTCGGTCGCTCCGGCATACTCCTTGGCCGCAACGCTGGGGTATGTCGTTATCGAGAACGGGGTGTTGGCTCCGGTCGCGGTGATCTTGGGTTTCATCCCGATGGTGCTGACGGCCTACGGCTATCGCGAGCTCAACAAGGTGATCCCGGATTGTGGCACGACGTTCACATGGGTTACTAAGGCGTTCGGTCCCAAGACGGGGTGGTTCGGCGGGTGGGTGCTGACCATCTCGGGCATCATCGTGTTGGCCAACCTGGCTCAGGTCGCCGCGCAATACACGTTCATCCTGCTGGGAGCGGACGATCTGGCCGACAGCACGCTCTGGGTGACGGTGCTGGGCGTGGTCTTCATTGCGGTCATGTGTTACGTGTCCTACCGCGGTATTGAGATTGCCGCCTGGCTGCAGAACGTGCTGGTGGCCATCCAATACCTTGCGCTGGCCATCCTGGTCGTCGTTGCGTTCCTGGCCATCTCGGGGACCGGCCGACCGGACACCGCTATCGATATCGAGGCCGGGTGGTTCAACCCGCTGAACTTCTTCGCCGAGGGAGGTGGCGGCTTCTCGAGCATGGTCGAGGGCATGCTGTTGATGGTCTTCATCTATTGGGGCTGGGACACGATTCTGTCGCTGAACGAGGAGACCAAGGACAAGGAGAAGACGCCGGGTCGGGCCGCGTTAGTGGCCACGCTGATCCTGCTGGCGACCTACTTGCTCACCACGGTCGCGGCGGTGTCGTATGCCGGCGTCGCCGAGGACGGGATCGGCTTGGGCAACGAGGACAACGCTGGGGACGTCTTCCGGGCCATCAGCGAGCCGGTGTTGGGTGAATGGAGCTGGATTGTGCTCCTTGCGGTGCTGGTGTCGGCAGCGTCCTCGACGCAGACCACGATCTTGCCGGCCGCTCGCGGCACCTTAGCGATGGGCGTCTACCGGGCGTTGCCGAAGTCATTCGCCGCAGTCCACCCGCGTTATATGACCCCGACCACCTCCACGCTGACCATCGGCGGGCTGGGTATCGTCATCTTTGTGGCGCTCAGCGCACTCGGCGAGAACGTCTACGGCGACGTGCTTTTGGCCCTCGGCCTGCAGATCTCGTTCTACTACGGGCTGACCGCGCTGACCTGCGTCTACTACTTCCGCAAAGACATCGTCAAAGGCGGCAAGGATCTGTGGGTCAAGGGAGTGATGCCCCTTGTCGGCGGGCTGATGCTGGCCTTCGCCTTCGTCTGGAGCGCCATCGACATGTGGCAGCCGGACTACGGCTTCTTAGGCGGGTGGACCGTGCCCGTGCTCGGCGTCGAGATCGGCAGCGTGTTCATGCTCGGTATGGGATCTATCCTGCTCGGTCTTCCGGTGATGTTCTTGGTGTCGAGGCTGGACGAGCAGAAGCCGTTCTTCCGGGGCGAGACCTTGCATGCCGACACTCCCGTGCTCGCACCGGAGGAATAGGCCGCTGCGCCGGAGCGAGGCTCGGTCGGTGAGGCTAAGCTGCGGGCGGCGCGAGGTCCGTGGCCCGCCAGATCTCGAACATCGAATGGTCCTCGGCGCTTTTGTAGCGGTAGAAGCCGGTCTCAGGGGTCCGAGCTTCGATAGTGCTCGACTCATCCGGGTCCCACACCATCGCGACGTGGCCGATCTCGTCCGGGCCGAGATAGTCGTCCCAGAAGACAAGGTCACCGGGCTGCTCGTCGCCTTCTGCGATCAACACTCCGTTGCCGTCCGCCATCCAGTCACGCTGCGCACGGGCCGTTCGCGGCATACGGATGCCGACCTCGGAGTAGGCGTGACGGACGAAGCTCGAACAGTCCCACACCGTTGGGCCGTCGGCGCCCCATTCGTAAGGTTCGCCGCGTTCTTGACGGGCCACGCTGAGCAGCGCTCCCAGGCGACGCCCTACGAGATCGCCTTCGCTCGAGCCCACCCCGGAATCATCAAGCAGGGCGGCTGCCACGGGATCGGGCTTAACTTCCTTCCACGCTTCGGTAGCGCATCCCGAAAGGCTGATCAGGACGACCACCGTCGTCGCGACCCATCGACTCGTACTCGGCATACACCATCCTTCGCGTAGGGCCGGGATGACCCCATATTCTAAACTCTCTACCTGTCCTCGCGCTGAGCAGGCGAGGTCAGCCGCGGAGGACCGCCCGAACCAATTTCAGGCGTTTTGTCGGCTGTCCATGTAGGTGACGATGGCGATATGGGGAACGGTAAGCGCCGAGATCAAGACGAGGTACGGCCCGAGCTGGCCCTCCGCCGACCCGGTGGCGGTCGGAAGGAGGAAGTAAGCAAGAGCGAGCACCACAAGGGCGATCGCGGTGATGGGCGCAGCCTCGACGGCGAAGCGTCGCGCGGCCTGGGTCAGTTTGCCCTGGCTCAAGAAGGCCGCGCCCTTCGGGTCGAGCAACTCAAGGCGCACTATGTGGCGCAGCGCGTGCCATAGGCAGAAGTAGATCCCGATGGTCAGGACCGGGGGTCCCAGCGCGAAGAAGAGAACGAGTAAAGCAATCTCGATCTGGTCCTGGGCCCAGACGCCACGGTGACCGTGAGTGCGCGCCGCCCGCCACGTCGCCACAGCCATGAGCAGCACCACGATCCCGAACGCGAGCCCGATAGCCAGGCGAGCGTTGGGCCCAAGTACCCACGAGCTACCCGCAGTGGATGGCTTCGCGAACAAGTCGACGGTGCCCAGACGCACCTTTTCGTAGACATCTGGATGAAACAACAGGGGCAGAAGCAGAGGAATGCCACCACGGACGATGACGGTCCCGGCCTGCACGGCCGATCCACGTAACCGACCCGTGTGATTCGCAGCCAGATCGACCCACAGGTCGCCCTGACCCCAGTGGAACCACGTCAGCGCGATGAAGGCGGCAAACGCGACCAGCGGCGCGACGTTCCACACCACGAAAACACCGGTGCCGAGCACTACGTACAGACCCGCGACCATGCTGATCGAGGCGATGCCTGCGCGCCTGCCCGCCAAGCGCGCGGGGACTAGGTGGTCCAAGGCACCGTGAGGGAGGCCAAAAACCAGCACACTGACGGCTAGCGGAGTGAAGACGACCCAGGTTGGTACGTCCGGTCCGATAGCAAAAAACACAACTAAGAGGAGAAACATGACGCTGATCGGGGTGAAGATCCGATGCCGCGTTAACGCCAGCACCACCGACGCGTTGACATCCAGCCCGCCCAGGCGCCCGGCAGATGGCGGCGAGGTCGAAGGGCCTCGCTCGGTCGCCGACATACGCATTTAGCGCCTCCCGGGACAGCACGTAAGAGAGCCCCGCCAAAAAATGTGTAGGAAACTATCGTTGTGAGGTGCACCTGAGGCCCTGGAATACCATGGAGTCTGACATCGCGGCGGGACAGACACCAACGAGCGCCTCTCACCCGACATCCGGCCGTGGTGACAGAAGTTGTTCGAATGCGCGGGCGCTCTTTCCATCATTACCTCCGATAAAAGGAAACTCAAGATGGGTGAATGGGCGAAGAGGGAGACCAAAACCGCGCCAGGCCACATTCCGCCAAATACTGCCGTAACGAAGAAGGCCTGACGGCTACATCTTCCTTGGCCTTCGCAGAAATTCGGCAAGCCTGACGCAATTATTCGCCGCGCAACGCTGCACAGATTAAAGGGTCTAGACCTGTGCAGCGTTGAGCGTGAATGTTATTCCTTAACCGTCAGTGCGCTACTGGCTGAGCGATCCCTACAGATGTGTCCAACTCTGCCCGCTCGACTTCGCTCTTCTTCTTGGCGATGAGGAAGATGATCAGACCGTAGCCAACCTTGGCTGTGA
This sequence comes from Actinomycetales bacterium, assembly GCA_038233875.1. GTDB lineage: Bacteria > Actinomycetota > Actinomycetes > Actinomycetales > Dermatophilaceae > Ornithinicoccus. Next base: position 10,891 of record JBBSVB010000025.1, read on the forward strand.
GGTCCGCCACCGCGTAACCAACGTTCTCCAGCGCCAATGCCGTCCCGGTGTTGCCCAAAAGGATGGGGAAGAGGTAGGCGATCGGGTAGAACAGCCAGCTCACCAGCAAGGCGATACGCACCATCTGAAAGAGGGGTTGCACCTCTTCGGGCTGGCTCGCGATCACCTTGCTGACCTCGGTGAACAGCACAAACAAGATGTATACAAACGGGATCATCGCCAGACCCCACCACAACCACTGACTCCCGGCGTCATTAGACAACTCACCGGGGTAGCCCAGAACAATCATCAGGAAGGAGGCCGGGACAAGCTTGAACAGGAGACTGCGTCGTTTGCCACCGAGTAGGCCCATGACCAGAATGAGTTCGACCACCAGAAGAGGAACAGTGATCAGCCAGTCCATGTATCGGTAGGCCTCGTTGAAGACTGTGCCTGTGACCGTTGCGAGCTCACCGTCACTTTCGTATGCCGAAGCGAAGGACTCGAACAAGCGGAAGTAGTGGTAAGCGGCGATAGCGACGACAACTGCACAAACAGTGACCGAGGCCCGGTAGGCCAAGGCGACGTCTCGTCGGCACGCTAAGAAGAAGATGGCGGCGCCCGCGAATGTAGCGAAGGCTAGGGAGAATGCCCCTTCGATCACGAGAAAGGTTGTGGCGGAAAGATCTGGAAGATCACCCATGTGAAGCCCTTCTGGAGCAAGTAGATGAGAGTTTGAACCTACGGTAGCCGCGCTCCTCATCATAAAATCTGGGGAGCTTTAGCTACGAGTAGAAGAATGACATGCCCTACCTCGACGCAAACGCCCGGGGCCCAGTTCAAGGGATCACCTAGGGGGCGTACGATGAGATGTTGAGGTCTTATTGGCCATATAAGTGCCTCCCCGTCTTCCCCCGCCTTTCCCAGGCTCGCTCAACTACTCGACTGAGTGTCGGGAGGTGATCACGACCGCCGTTGTGCGGTCCGCGATGTTGATGTCCACCCGATCCGAGCGACCAACCGTGGACACACCGGCGTGGGCACCGTCAAAGACGAGGTCACCGTGATCGGCATATTGGCCGATCGCTCACCCGGCGCAATGACCGCCAACCGGTTCTTCAGCGACTCCATCGAGCCTCTGTTGCGCCGGATCGCCCTCGTCGCCCAGGACCGGCCGGACGCATCGCCGACGAGGCTTCTCTCGACACCTTCGAGCGCGCGCTGAACGACGACCGGTGATAAGCAAAATGGTCGACCGCTCCGACGACTCGCCCGACAAAACCGGCCCTAGGGATCACGTGAACCCGAGGGCCGATTGTGGCGGGCGCGCCTGCGGGACAGACACGTCACTTGCGGACGGCTGGGGCGACATACGCGAGATGAAGGTCGACTAGTCCCGACGACATCCCACACCGTGGCGGCACAGCAAGACCCCTCAGACCAACAACGTTCTGCTGGTCTGAGGGGTTTTACGTGCGTGGGCGATACTGGGATCGAACCAGCGACCTCTTCCGTGTCAGGGAAGCGCGCTACCGCTGCGCCAATCGCCCAGGCGTGGTGAACCGCCGTCTTGCGAGGTGGAGACGGGATTTGAACCCGTGTAGACGGCTTTGCAGGCCGTTGCCTCGCCTCTCGGCCACTCCACCATGTGAGGCATATGGTCTTGAGAAGCCTCAGAGCGGACAACCGGGCTCGAACCGGCGACCTCAACCTTGGCAAGGTTGCGCTCTACCAACTGAGCTATGTCCGCACTAACGCCGGAGCAACTTCGCTGCGGCGTCACGGAAGATTAGCCCAGTCCAGCGGTGCGAGCCAAATCGACACGCCCCTCACCCAGGTGGCCCAGACGCGTGCTCTTCATGGGGGCGCTCGACGGGGGTAAGCGGCCTGCGCTCGGCCTCATCGGTGCGCCGCGCGTCCCACCATTCGCTGGCCCGAGACACCGGCCCTCGATAGTCACTCGCCGGCCACAAGCGCCGGATCGCAGCGTTGAGAGCGGCCCCGATCAACACTGCGATGGCCATGAAGTACAACCAGATCATCAGCACAATCGGCGCTGACAACGGGCCGTATACCGATGTGCCGCCGATCGCCCGTGTAGCCCACGAGCGCAGGATGAGCGAGGCCGTCACCCAGATGGTGACCGCCAGGATTGACCCGGGCAAATCACGGTAGAACGGAGACTTCGTGGGCGTGGCGAAGTGGAACAGACCGGTCAGCGACAGCAACCCCAGGAGGGAGACCGTCGGCCAGTACAACTCCACCACGATGTCGATAGGGGCCGGGATGATGTCGCGCAGCAGGTCGGGACCGATCAGCACCAGCGGCAGCGTGATTCCCATGGCACCGATGGAGGCGAGATAGAGCATCAGGCTCATGGCACGGGCGCGCACGATGCCCCGCTCCCCGTTTTGTCCGTACATGATCCCGATGGTGTCCATAAAGACATGCAGCGCTCGCGATCCCGACCACAGCGAGAGCAAGAACCCGATCGACAGTAGATCCGTCCGGCCACCTTCCAAGGTGTCCCTGATGGTGGGCCTGATGACCTCCGTCACGGTGTTCTCGGTGAGGAACCGCTGGGAGTAGCGCA